>JAYTGR010000084.1:0-18323 GCA_043733205.1 Chthonomonadaceae bacterium | reverse complement strand
CGACGGCGACATTCTCGTTCGGGGAGTCCATGCCGCGCGAGGTGGCGGCTTCGACCATGCCGGGCATCACGACCGGGGATTCCAGCACCTTCGCGCCGTCCGGAATCGGGATATTCGCGCCGATGGCGACGATCTTACCGCCGCGCACGATCACGACGCCGTTCATAATCTCCCTGCCCGAGACGGTGATGATCTTACCCGCCTTGATGGCGATCACATCCTGCGCCTGTGCAGCGGCAGACATCCCCCCGAACAGTGTCGTCAGCCCTAAAATGCCGATTGTGAGCCCAGAAAGCCTACTCCGCACTATACACCACCTGTCCATTGACGAAGACGCGTTCGATATGTGTTGTCAGGTCCAGCGGATCGCCGCTGAGAATCAGCAGATCCGCATCTTTGCCGGGCGCCAGACTGCCCACCCGGTCTGCCACTCCCGCCGCCTCCGCCGCACTGAGCGTAACGGCCCTGAGCGCCGCCTCCGGCAGCATGCCGTTTCGCACGGCCATTGCGGCCCAGGCCAGCAGCTGCGTCACGTCACCGTCGTTGGAGCCGAACGCGACCAGGACGCCTTTGCCGCTCAGCAGCGCCGCCGTACTGAGCGACGTCTCGGCACGTTCCGGCCCGAACCCCTGCGGATCGACGAACGGCCCCAGCACGACGGCGATATGCCGCTCGGCCAGCAGATCGGCGACCCGAAAGCCTTCCGTGCAGTCGTCGATGACGAGATGAGCGATCCTGAACTCCTGCGCGATGGTGAGTGCGGCGCGGATGTCGTTCTCCACCCGCGCCTGAATGCGCAGAGTCAGACTGCCTGAGCGGACTAGAGCCAGAGCCGGATACTTCTTCGGCTGATCGAACGCATGCCGCAGCTCCCAGACCGCGCCCATCCGGCTGTTCGGCCGGCGCAGGTAGAGGGTAGAGAGATCGCCGCCCGCATTGAGAAACCCGGAGTTGCCTTCAAAGGTGTCCGTGCCCAGCGCGGCGCGCTCGCCGACCGAATCGCGCACCAGCATCCGGTCGATGCCGCCGCCCGAAGTCTTGACCACCGCGCACAGTCCACCGACCACATTGAGCGAGCCGGGAGTGAGACAGGCGCTCGTCACACCCGACTGGAGCGCGTGCTTGAAATCCGAACTGCGCGGATTCAGCAGCGCCAGCACCCGAATCTGCGGCGTGACCTCGGCGGTCTGTTCGTTGGAGGTCTCCCGCAAACCGTAGTGTGCATTGGCATCGACCAGACCGGGCATAATCACCTTGCCGGTGCCATCGACAAGGGGCGTCCCGGCAGGAATGGAGACACTCTTCCCAAGCGCCTTGATCTTCCCATTTTCAATGAGGATCGTTCCGTTCTCGATCGGCGCGCCCTGTACCGGTACGATCCGCGCGTTCTGAATGGCGAACGATCCGTGACGGGGGCCGGCTCCCTCACCGCGTTCCTGCGCAGAGCAGACCGGAGCCATCGCCAGTAGGAGCGCTGTCCAAAGTAAGAAGGTTTTAGAGCGCATTGGAGTCCGCCTTCGTCATGTACTGTCCTGCCGAGATGACAGCCTCGATCCGACTGGTGAGTTCGAGCGGGTGGCCGTCCAGCAGCAGGATGTCCGCTTCTTTCCCAGCATCCAGACTGCCGACCCGGCTGCCGATGCCCAGGATCTGCGCGGCTGTGAGGGTGAGCGCGCGCAGCGCTTCCTCACGGGCCATGCCGTAGTGGACGGCGAGGTGCGCCGACAGACGCAGGGAGGCCGGATCGGTCAGAGGCGCGTCGGTGCAGAAGGCGATCCTCACGCCTGCCTTCGCCAGTCGGCCTGCGTTCGCCAGGGTGCGGTCGCTGTCGGTAAAGCCGAGGGGACCGAGGACGACCGGGAGGCCGCGTCTGCGAATTTGATCGCTTACCTCCGCGCCTTCGTTGGCGTGGAGCAGACAGCTTTTGAGAGGAAAAACAGCGAGGATCTGCAGCGCATTCTCGATGTCGTCGGCGGTTGGGGTATGGAAAAAAGCGATCTCGGCTCCGCGCAGCAGCGGGGTAAGCGCCTGCACCCGTTGGTCCAGATTGGTGGGGAAACCGGCGAGCGAACTGGTCTGCGAGGTGCTGCTGACCGCTCTGCCTTTCTGCGCGCCTTCCAATGCCGCCCGCACAAGGGCGACGACGCCAGCCCTGGAGGTGGGGTTACGCTCGCTGGAGGCCGCGTCGGTGGAGATCGAAAACTTCTGTCCCGCCGTTTTACGGACAATCTCGGACGACTGGCCGAGATGAACCAGTGCGGCCTGACCTCCGATGGCATTGCCGCTGCTCGGCATGATACAGACGGTTGTGACCCCGGCGTGTATCGCGTGCTTTATCAGGGGGTCCGCAGGATCGAAGGCGTCGGCGATGCGGAGGTCCGGCGTCACAGAATCGACCGGTTCGCTGCTTTCGTAGTAGCATCCCAGATAGGAGTGGGTATCTATCAGACCCGGCATGGCGTATTTGGCGCGCAGTCTCCTGGCCCCAGAGGGAATCGCGAGGCCGGAACCGATGGCGGTGATCCTGCTGCCGTTCACGAGAATGACGCCGTGAGAGATTGAAGGGCCGGAGACAGGCAGGATGGTCTCAGCTTCGATCGCAAGGGTGGGGGAGGAGCGCGCATGGGCGGCCGCCGCATATTCCGTACTGAAAGCCGTTGTCAGTCCTGCGCCGAGCAGAGTACAGAACGTGCGCCGGGAGAGCGGAATGTCCCTGGGAGAAGGCATGATGATCTCTTTCTAACGAATAGAGCGAGAGCGTTAGCGGCCGGTATAGACCTGATCGCCGTCGATGAAAACCCGTTCGACCTTCGCGCCGGGATCCCAGGGGGAGGCGCTCAGGATGACGAGATCGGCGTCTTTGCCAACCTGGATACTGCCAACTCGGTCGGAGATGCCCAGGATCTCGGCGGCGCTCAGCGTGATGGAGCGCAGCGCCTCTGCGGACGAGAGACCGAAACCTGCGGCGAGGGCGGCGTTCTGCCGTAAGAAGCGTGAGGCAGCGCCGCCGTGCGCGCCGGGGGTGAGAGCCACCTTTACGCCGGCTTTGACGAGGAGAGCGGGCGTCGCCGGATTCTGATGGGCGGTCTCCAGACGCGGAGCACCGGTCGGCAGGACAGAACCCCAGATGACCGGGACATGCCGCCGGGCGATCTCCACTGCCACCGGGGCGGCTTCGGAGGGGGATTCGAGGATGAGTTTCAGCTTGAACTCGTCGGCAAGGGCGAGGGCGTGGAGGATGTCATCGACCCGATGCGCTTCGATCCGAACCGGAACCCGGCCCTGGAGCGCGGCCAGCATGATCTCCTGCGCGGGAACGGGACGCGGTTTGACGGGTTTGCCGGATGCGTTGGTGCGTCCGGGGCCGCCCCCCAATCTCTGTCCGCCCTGTGCGCCTCCACCCCGCTGCCCGCCCCTCTGAGGCGCATCCAGTTCGGCGGCAGATTCGTCCGTCGAAAGGCTGGCCGTGACGGCGCTTTCTGGCTGCTCGGAAGGTGCGGCAGGAGGCGCAGTGGCGGCGGTGGCTTTCTGACGCTTCTCGTAGAGATCCAGATCGCGCGTGTAGTGCTCGAATGTCAGGCCATACTGTCGGGTGGCGATAAAGGCAGTGCGCAGCGCTTCGTAACTGTTCAGACGCTCCAGCGAGGAGGAGCGGCCAGCAGGGGAGAGACCCAGCGTGATGTGAAGCGCGGCGTGGGATTTGAGAGTGCGGGCCTGCAGCGCCGCACCACTCTCCATGAGACTGTGGATGGGATCCTGAAACTTGACGATCGCCCCGACCCCTCCAAACGTGCCCCGGTCGCCGGGGGAGAGATAGAGGGTTGTGACGCCTGCCGCGAGGACTTTGACTGCGTCCCTGTCGAAGAGATCGACGCCATCCAGTACATCCTGCTCGGCGGTTCCCACACTGGAGAAACTTTCGTCCGGAAGAAAGAGGGCGGAGGAGACATCCACCATTCCGGGGATAACGGCCGCGCCGTGCAGGTCAATTCGCTGGGCATTCGCAGGAACTGCAGCATTTGCGCCGACGGCGACGATCTTGCCGCCTGAAATCACGATCGTGGCCCGCTCGAGGGGCGCTCCGGAGACAGGGTAGACATGTGCATTGGTGAGCGCAATCGAAGTCTGTGCGCCGGCCTGCAGGCTGGCGCACAGAATAACAAGAAGGCAAAACAGGGTCCGCTGCTTCATGTTGGGTCCAGTTGGGAAGAAGAATTGCGTTGAACGCTCACAATACTATTCTACCCTACCCAACGCGATTCTGGTTACATTACGGCAGTGTCGCGTCCACGGTGCCGTTGACGGTGAAACTGCCGGTCGCACCGGAGTTGTTGCCGTCGCCGGTCGTGAATACCGCATTTACGATACGCACCTTGTAGTTCTTGCCTGTGATGCTGTCCACAACCGCACTGCCTCCCGTGGCCACCCAGACATGTGACATGGTGAGCATACTCCTCGACGAGATTAGGATTGGGTCAGGAAGGCTTGTGGCTGGGAAAGCAGGGCGGGGCTGGCTCCCGTCCCGGATAGCCCAACAAACCCCGTCTTCCTCCCAGCCATGCACATTCTACAGACTGCCCGTATACACACCGTATACAAAAGGCTCGTTCGCTCTGCCGTTCGTGCAAATTCGCAGAATTTTTTGCTGTGGAACGCCAAAAACCGCGCCTGCGACGGCAGACGCGGCACGAAATAGTTCTTATGGGCACACGCAGGGGCGGCGGCTACCCGGCTCTGTCCAGTGCGGTCCGTTCGGCGGGAATGCGTATCTGCTCCGCCCGCGCCATCGTCTGGTCGAGGGGGGCCTCCGTTCCTGCCTGCCACAGGCTGTCGAAGCGGTCGCTTCCGACCCGCAGGCGGGAGGCGGTCAGCACCTCCTCCATATAAGCCTGACCACGCGCCGACATCGGAAGCCCCAGATTCGCGCGCAGACGGGCAGCCGCAGCATACAGCTCTACTCCGATCATGGGCTGCGCGAACTCATCCGCGATAAATCCGAACACTTCCAGCACATGCATGATGGTGGGGGTATCGCGGAGTTCACGGCACAGGGTCAGGCACTCGGTCAGGATAGGCGCGGCGCGCACATAGTCGTCCGTCTGCACATACAGGCCCGCCAGATTGTACAGCTGAATGACCAGACCCTGCTTGTGCTGCATCTGTCGGTAGACGGCCAGACTCTCCTGATAACAGACTGCAGCCTGGGCATAGTCCATCTGCTCCTGCGCGAGATTGCCCAGGTTCGCGATTGCGGTCGCTTCCGAGCGTCGATCCGAGATCTCCCGGCTGATCTCCAGGCACTGCGTATAGAGAGCGTGTGCGCTGTCGAACTCGCCCATCCGCTTGGCCGCATTGCCCAGCGTATTCAGGGCAGAAGCGGCCAGACTCCGATGGCCGCCGCTGCGTGCGAGCTCCAGGGCGCGCTGAGAGTACGCGCGCGCTGTCTCCTGATCGCCCTGCATCGAGGCCACCAAACCGATCTCTACCAGGGCGAAACCATAAGCGGGCATGCAGGCTTCCACGCCGGGCCTGGCCAACACGGCGTCCAGCCGCTGCCGCGATTCGGTGAGATATCCCTGGGTTCGCCAGAAGATGCGCATGGCGACCGTCAGACGCAGCTGGGCTTCCACGGCATCCGTTTCGCCCGCCAGCCAGTCCAGCGCGGCAGCGATATTAGTATGTTCCGGTTCCAGGCAGGCAAACCAGAAGGCCTGATCGGGGCCGGTAATGTTCCTGTCCGCTTCTTCTGCAAGGCCCAGAAAATAGGCGGCATGCGATCGGCGGACTTCCTCCCGCAGCGCCTCCTGTGCCTGTGTGTCCGCAAACTCACGGATACTCTCCAGCAGCCGAAAGCGCATCGCCGTCGCGTCGTCGCTCTCCTCGGAAACGACGAGCGACCGCTCCCGAAGCTGGGCCAGCAGATGCAGGGTGTGGCGCACTCCCCCAACTGCCTGCGCGGCCTCCTCTGTCCAGCCGCTCCGAAACACGGACAGGCGGGTAAGAAACGTCTGCAGTTCCGGCGACAGCAGCTCGTAACTCCAGGCGATCGTGGCATGGAGGGCGCGATGGCGCAGGGTGCGATCGTCCCGGCGGCTGATGAGGAGGTCGAAGCGGCGGTTCATGCGCGCCAGCATCTGAGAAGGCGTCAGTACGCCGATCCAGGCAGCCGCCAGTTCCAGTGCGAGAGGAATGCCCTCCAGCTGTTCGCACAGCATCGCGACAGTCCGCGCGTTATGGGGTGTGATCTGAAAATCGGAGCGGGCGGCTTGGGCGCGGTCGAGGAAAAGCTGCTGACTGGCCGGAACAGGCAGCGGCGGTACAGCGAAGGTGCGTTCCCCGGGCAGTCCCAGATGGTGCCGGGAGGTGACCAGACAGCGCAGGCTGGGCAGACGCGTCAGGAGCGCCTGAACCGTCGGGATGCCGTCCGGCGTCAGCTGCTCGAAGTTGTCCAGGATCAGCAGCAGGCCAGAGTTGGTGTGCAGACGGTCGACGATCTGCGTCAGCGGGTCTGCGTTCGCCGTATGCGGGAGACGGAGGGCATCCGCGACACGGCGCAGTATCTGTCCGGCGTCGGTCACCTCCGCCAGTCCGACGAACGCGATGGGATATGTCACCTTCGGCTGCAAGAACCGGGCTGTCTCCACGGCCAGACGGGTCTTGCCCGCCCCGCCCGGCCCGGTCAGGGTGACGAGGCGTTCCTGCGTCTCCGCATCATCCGCGTTTCCAGAGGGATAGGGGAGCATTTCAATTCGTTGTGCGGCGCTGAAATCGTAATGCAGATCCTGATGAGCTTTGATGTCCGTATGCACTGCAGCATCCAGCAGGCCTGCGATCGCGCGCACGGCCTCACTGCGGCCGTAGCAGCGGGTCAGGAAAAGCGGCAGACGCAGATCGAACGCGAGTGCAGAGGAGGCGCCTGTGGCAGAAGCCGCAGAAGGCACGCTGTGGGGAGAAAGGCTGTTCGCTTGCTTCTGTCGTAAATCGATGTCCGAGGGCGGAGTAACCGCCGGCAGATCCGACGCCTGGATGCCTCGTGCTTTGGACGTCCCTGTTTCGGTCCGGCCCTTGGGCGCTGTACTGTTCCTGCGCGGCGTGGCGGCGGGCAGGGTGGCGGCCAGGGCCTGCGCCTCTGCTCCGGGCAGACTGTCGAACGCCTGCTTCACGCTGGCGACGAGAGCGGCATACTGCTGTGCGGCATCCTTGGGGCGGTTCGCCCGCAGAAACAGCCGTATTAGAGCCATATGGGCGTCTTCCTGAAACGGATCTGCCAGGACAAGGCGGCGGGCATAGGCGATTGCTGCGGGCAGATCCTCCTGTGCGGCCGACAGATCCACGATCTGTGTGAGTGCGTCCAGATAGGCGTGCCGCAGGCGTTCACGTTCCTGCAGCGCCCACTCCTCGTAATCGCCGGGCAGCATGTCTCCCCCATACCGCTCGACAGCCTGCACCAGAAAGCGTACCTGTTCAAGGGGTGCCAGCGCAGCCTTCGCCGCCCGAAGGCTGGCCTCGAACGCGGCGACGTCCGTTTCGACAGCGTCGGGATTGAGCCGCACATGGGTACGGTCGGCGGTCAGCACCGAGCCAGCCTGAACGCCGACGGGTTCCAGTTGGTGGCGGAGAGAGGTGAGGGCGAGGCGAAGTTTGGTGCGGCCGGTCTCCGCCGGGTCGTCTGGCCAGAAACGATCCGCCAGCTCTTCCCGCGAATGCGAACGGTTCAGGTGACAGGCGAGAAATGCAAATAGACTGGCTGCTTTGCGCGTACGGAAGCGCGTGATGGAAGCATTGTTCTGATCGGCTTTCATCTGGCCCAGCAGGGTGACACTCCACGATTCGACGAGCATAGACGGACGCCCACTCCTTCACGCGGTCTCCCTGTACACCCGGCACATAGAAGAACTCCGCCTGCAGATATAATATCCTATATCTGCACACAATTCAATATCAGGAACGGAGAAGCAGAATCTCCGCCGGGGATCGTGCTTCTTCGGCGAACGCAGAGGAACCGCATCGCTTCAGGGCCGGCCGATGCCGAGGCCGTCTGCGACACGATTGATGTAGTTGAACCAGGAGGCGATCAGGTTGATCTGAAGGATGCCGGTGTCGTCGAATCCGTGTTCGCGCAGGCTCTCGACATCTTCTCGGGTCATTTTCCAGGGATATTTCGTCAGCTTGGTGACATAGTCGAGCATGGCGATGTCGGCAGGCTCCAGGCGCGCCGACCGGTAATCGGTACGGATCGCATTTACCAGCTCCTCGTCCAGGCAGACGCGACGCAGAAACTCTGCGTGGGATTCCGTTCAATAGAAACAGGAGTTGGCGACCGAGACCGTCGCCGCGATCATCTCATGCTGGGCACGGCTCAGGGGCAGATCGGGGGAGAGCAGGGTGCCGAAGGTGGCAAAGGCATGGTAGAGCGTGTCGGGCAGCAGGCTGTGGGAGCTGACGATGCTTTCGTCCTGTTCGGAACTCTGAGACACTGCCGCATCGACACGCACCGCATACTCCGGCGGATAGAGGTGCCGCTGTTTCTGAAACGCATCGAGAAGCTGCTGGCCTGCCTCTCCCGGCTTGACTGTTTTGATCCACGCCATACTTATTCTCCTGCAGTCGTACTCTGTCTAAGATAGCATAGCCGTCTTAAAATTTCCTTAAATTTACCTTAAATTCGATTCAGGCCGATGCCGTCATGGATTCCATTCTGCTTCTGCGGCCATGGCGCGGATATGGCCGGCGGCGAGAACGTACTCGGCGGCGTTCGGCAGATGTTCCAGCATCAAAGGAATCTCAGGATTGAGGAGACGCAGTTCGCGTAAGAAAGTGGGGTAGTCGAGGCCGCCAAGACCCGGCCGGACCTCCTCCAGATGCACGGTCAAACGCGGAGTGAGCGCGATGTCTTTGGCGTGACACGACTTGATCCAGGGGCCGAGCCTGGCAAAGCAGTCGCGCAAAAAGGCGGCGTTATCGAAATAGCGCTGTGGGCTGGAGACGATATTGACAGGGTCGAAATGGACGGCAAAAGCAGGGCGGTCGATCGCCCGAATGAGATCGAGATAGGAGTTGGGGCCGTCCGGAAAGGCCCATGGCATCGTTTCCAGTGTGTAGAACGTGCGTTTCGGCTGCACGGCATCGATAATCACGCGCACCGTCTCGACGATCAGATCGAAGGTTTCGGCGGTGAGATTGTCGGGATGGGGGCCATCCCACTGTTCTCCACGCGACCCGGCGATGTTGACGCAGCACCGTGCGCCGATCCGATCCGCCAGATCGAGCTGCTTCTGACAGTGCGTAATCGCCGCCCGACGTATCTCTTCCTTCGGACTGATAGGATTGCTCCACGCCCCCACCTCCGCGATGATGATGTCCGCCTCATGGGCCGCATTCGCATAGGCGCTTACTCTGGCGTCGTCCGCATCTGCATCGAGCGGGCAGTATGCCGCACGATAACCCAGACCCTGTACCGCCGCTGCCCACAACTGTGGGGTAGAAACATCGCCAAAAACCGGTCCACCCAGTCGCAATATGCCGCTCCTCTCTCCACCTTATCGCCTGATACTCCCCTTTTTCCTCCCTCTTCTTCGTTCTGGCACAGAGAAAGTCCTTCCTGGCAGGATTTCGCGGTTAGGCTGTGCAATACGAACGCACGAAACGAAATTGCGGGAGGCGGGACAGTGGGGGTTCTTATAGCCAGTGCACCGGGCCGGTGCGGTATTGTCGGGAATCCGTCGGATATGTACGGGGGGAGCGTCCTCTCCTGCACGGTGCAGGAGAGAGCGCAGTGCCGCCTGACCGATACGCACGAACCGCTCACTCTCTTCAACGAGGACGAGACAGCCGTGCTGCACACGCGCGACGACCTGCGCCTGCAGGGCGATAAGCTCGATATTGCCCGTGCGGCGCTTACCTTTTTCGAGATCGATCCTGCGGCGGCACGGTTTTCGCTCGAACTCAGCACCGAGATTCCTATGCGGGCCGGCATGGCCGGTTCGACCGCTCTGCTCGCCACCCTCGTCGGTGCGCTCTATGCGCACATGGGGCTGACGCCAACGCCGTACATGCTGGCGGAGACGACCCGTAAGGTGGAGGCGCAGGTCATGGGCGTGGTCTGTGGACTGCAGGACCAGCACATGGCCGTGTTCGGCGGGCTGAACTTTATGAACTATGCCGGCAAAGAGATGCTGGAACAGCGTGAGGACGAGCCGCTGGCGACCATCGAGCCCCTGGCGGCGCTGGTGCCCGATCCGCCGCTGCTCCTGGCTCACACCGGCATTCAGCATCACTCCGGCGCTGTCCATAAGTCTCCCAGGGAGCGCTGGCTGGCCGGAGAGCCGCTCGTTCGGCACAACTACGCGCGCATCGCCGAACTGGCGATCGAGGGGAAGCGCCGGCTGCTCAATCGTGACTGGAACCGCCTTGGAAGCCTGATGAACGAGAATCATCGGCTGGTGGCAGAACTCGGCGGCTCCGGCCCCGCCAACGATCATCTGATCGAGACGGCGCGCGCCGCAGGGGCGTGGGGCGCGAAACTGGCAGGCGCGGGCGGCGGCGGTACGATCCTCGTTCTGACCGACGAGCCGGAGCGCATCGGCAGAGCGCTGCTCGCCGCCGGCGCAGAACGCCTGCTCACTCCGAAGCCCCAGCCGGGCCTGACGATCCGGCAGGAGTAGGAACCTCCAAATAGAGCGTCAGGCATTTCGCTGCGCCGCCCGTTTTCAGAAACTCAGAGAGATCGACAGAATGCACGGTGTAACCGCGCATCTCAAGCGTGCGGGTGAGGCTGGGACACCCGGAAGGCAGTACGATATGAGAGCCGACCAGAACGGCATTGCAGGCGAAGCGCAGCGCCTCCTCTCTGCTGACCTCGATCGTGTGGAACCTATCGCGCAGAACGGTGCGCGCATAACTGTCGAACGCCTCCGGGCAGAAGACGACGGTTTCGGCATCGAGCGGAAACAGGCAGGTATCGAGATGGTACCAGCGGTCGTCCACAAGCTCCAGCGAAAGCACTTCCACCTCGAAGGTATCGGCGAGCAGGCGGTGGGCGCGGATATCGCTGCGTTTCAGATAGCCTGCCAGCAGAGTATCACCCGCAAAGAGCGCGTCTCCTTCGCCTTCAAAGGAGACAGTGTCCGGCATGCGCAGCACCTCATAACCCTGTGCGGCGAACCAGTCGGCAAAGAAGGGCTCTTCGACCTGACGTTCGGGATTCCGAAAGCGGGAGATCAGGCAGCGGCCTGCACGCACCAGCCCGCCATTGGCGGTAAACACCATGTCGGGAGCGTCTACAGCCTGGGGGATCAGCTCGACTTCCGCTCCCATCTCTTCGGTCAAGAGGCGATAGAGAGCCTGCCACTGACGGCTGGCGAGCGCGATATCCGGCTGACGGCGCAGGGACATCCAGGGATTGATCTCGTATTTCAGCCCGTACGCGGTCGGAGCACACATCAAAAGCCGCTTCGTCTGTCTGCTGGAAACGTTATTGGCGGCGGTTTCGCCGCTGGGCTGCACCGGGGCCGGTTTCCGGCTGGGCAGGATCGGAGACAGCAGGCTGGTTTGCATTAGCAGGCTCCTTTCAGCTGAGCTGCAAGCTCTTTCAGGAAGTATTCGCAGTCTGTGACGAGCCCGAAGGCCTGATGGGTGCCGCGATCCATGAGTTTGATCACCGAGTCGGCATCAGAGTCGACGCAGATCGTGCGCGCCGTAGCCGGCAGCAGGTTGCCGGTGGCGACGGAGTGCAGGGTGGTGGCGACCATCAGGGCGACGCCGACGCCGCGAACTCCCGCGCGCATCGCGTCCTGGGCACGCACACTGTCGGTGATCACGTCCGGTAAGGGGCCGTCGTCGCGGATGCTGCCTGCCAGTACATACTCGATGCCATGAACGATGCAGGCGTGCATGATGCCGGAGCGCAGAATGCCGCTCTCGACCGCCTGTCGAATGCCGCCGGCATTGCGAATGGTATTGATGGCGCGCAGGTGGTGTTCGTGGCCATGCGCCACGGCAGTTCCGGTTGTCAGTTCCACTCCGAGCGAGGTGCCGTACAGCGCCCATTCGATGTCGTGTGTCGCCAGTGCATTGCCCGCAAAGAGGGTGTCGATCCAGCCTGCCGCAATCAGCGCTTCGAGATGGCGGCCCGCGCCGGTATGTATGATCGCAGGCCCGCCGACAAACAGGATCTTACTGCCTTGCACCCGCGTTTCGCGCATGGCCTGCGCGATGGCGGCGATAACCAGCTCCTTCGGACGCTCCGTTGAAACCTCGCTGCCCATAAAGGCGAAGGCATCGGAAACATCCGTGCGCTCCGCAGGCCGCACGCGAACACCGGTGTCGCCCACGACGATATGCTCGCCCTGCAGAACCTGGTGCATCGGCACACAGCGGGCGGAAGGCTCACCGGCCTCGCTTCCGGCCACGATTCCGCAGTCCATCTCGATATTCGGGACCAGCTGCCACGCATTCCCCTGACGAACGGCTGTTTCCAGATTGGTGGTCGCGTAGAAACCGTCGGGAAACACACCGTCTGCGGGAGCAGGCAGTGTGTGAAGTTCGCCGCTCCGCCGCGCCGCGCCGTGCTGGCCGATGAGATGCAGAATATGGTCCAGAGTGGGAGTGTCGGGGGCGGTCACCACGATTTCGGCATGGCTTTGGTCTGTGCGTGTCGCGCCGATGTGAAAGTTCTTGATTGTATACTGTCCGCCATCGCGCAGAATCAGATCGAGAACTTTCGATAGGGTGAGCGAGTCGATGATATGGCCGTCGAGGGTAACCGTTTCAGACAGCATAAGTCTCTCCTTCTATAAGGAGTGACCGCACTGCTTCGTCGAGAGAAAAAGCGGATTTCGGAGGGTGGCAAAGGGCCATCGCGAAGAAGGGCAGGCAGCGCTCCTTATGATACGATGGCCGCGCCGCAGTATCGGGCGCGTCTCTCTTTTACACATCCCTATTATACCACAGTCGGAAGGAGAGACAGGATGCAGATTAGAAAGGCGATACCGGCGGATGCGGCAGAGATGGCGCAGGTCGGCATCGTAAGCTGGAAAGAGACGTATCGCGGTATCGTGCCCGACAGTCATCTCGATGGGCTGGACTTGGCCGAGCGCATTCAGTGGACGGAAGCCTATCTGAAGGATCCTAACGTCGATTTCTATACGGTCGTGGCCGAAGAGGACGGGGCGGTCGTCGGGTACGCGGCGGGCGGACCGAATCGTTCGAGCGATGCCGCTTACCAGGGCGAACTCTACACGCTCTATCTGCTGCGGAAGGCGCAGAAACAGGGGGTTGGCCGGCGGCTGGTGCAGGCGGTGGCGAAGGCGCTTGCCGAGCGGGGATATGCGAACATGCTGGTGGGCGTGCTGCGCGACAATCCCGCCCGAGGCTTTTACGAGCGACTGGGGGCGGTCTATCTAAGGCAGGGGGTCTTTATCGTAGATGGGGTGGAGATCACGGAGATGGCGTATGGCTGGCCCGACCTGCGTGTGCTGCTGCCAGAACACGCAGGCCGGTAGCTGTTTTGAGGGACCGATTCAGCGTTTGCGCTGCTGGAAGGCGGTTGCCAGCACGGCTGTCAGCAGGACGCCGCCGACGATGGTGCCGCGCCAGATATCCGGCTGATCCAGCGTGAGCAGAATCACGCTGAGAATCGCGTTCAGCAGGCAGGCTCCCAGGACGGTACCCATAACACTGCCCTGACCGCCCGCGAGGCTCGCGCCTCCGACCACGGCGGCGGCGACCGCATCCAGCTCATAGCTGGCTCCGGCCGACGGATCGCCCTGTCCGCCATAGCCCATATAGAGCAGGCCGGCTATGCCGCCCAGCAGGGCGCTGGTGCCGTAGGCGAAGAGCTTCACGCGGAAGACGTTCACTCCCGAGAGGAGGGTCGCCTGTTCGTTGCTGCCGACACTGTAGATATAGCGGCCCATGCGTGTCTTCGCCAGCACCAGATGCGCCGCCACGGCGATCACGATCATGATGATGACCGGAATGGGAATGGCGTAATGGGCATGCGCAAACAGCTTGCCGTTGGTGAGCCAGTTGAACAGCGGGAATTTTTCCTGGTCCACCGGGATCTGCTGATGGTGGTTCATGATCAGCGACTGACTGCGCAGCACCAGCAGCGATGTCAGCGTGACGACGAAGGCAGGCAGTTTCACCCGCTGAATCAGCGTCGTATGCACCGCGCCGATGAGCCAGGAGGCCAGCAGGGTCGTGGCGATTGCCAGGGCCACTGCGCCGCCCGTGTACATGTGCGTGTCGAGCTTATTGACGAGAAACGCCAGCATCATCCCGCTGAAAGCGATCAGCGAACCGAGCGACAGGTCGATGCCGCCTGAGATGATGACGATCGTCTCACCGATGGCGAATATGGAGAGCAGCGCTACCTGGAACGCCATCTGCTGCAGGTTGTCGGATGAGAAGAACTTGCTGCTGACCGAAGTGAATAACATCCCGACGATGAGCAGGAGCAGTACCGCCAGCACGCTCGTTTCACGAGAAGCCAGCAGCTGGGCCGCGAAAGATTTTCGCGGCCCGGAGCTCCCGGCCACGGGCAGAGAATCAGGTGGATTTGAGACCTTTGGCATGGAGGGCCTTTATAAACTCTACGGCGTTCTTGGGCGTCACGACGGTGACGCCGGTATCGATGATATGTTTTTCCATGTCGACCTTCATGCCCTCTTTTTCAAGCTGAGGCTGAAGCTCTTTCATAGCGGCGTCGAAGCCCTTGCGGTTGATCCCGTAGAGCAGAAGGGCCGAGATACGTCCGAACTCATACGGCTTCTGCACGACCGCGATATCGACCAGACCTTTGCTCAGGTTGTCGAGGGTGCGCTGAACGCCGTCGAAGCAGACGATCTTGACTTTGGCGCGCAGGCCAGCCTTCTGCACTTCGTCCACGATGGCGGGGCCGTTGTAGGCGTAGAGACCCAGAAAGCCGTTGATCTTATCCCCATACTTGGTGATGGCTCCGGCGACGTTGCTGTGCGCGCGCCCGACCTGATCTTTATCGTCCTCGAAGGGATCCTGCAGCATGACGATCTTGTGGTCTTTGGTCGCGTCCACAAAGCCCTGATAGCGCTGTTTGGCGTTGTCTGCGGTCATGTTGCCGACGAATGCCACGAAATTGCCGCCGTTCGGGAACAGCTGGACGACCGCTTCTCCGGCCACTTTGCCCGCCTCGTAGTTGTTGGTGCCGATGTAGGCGAGCCGTTTGCTGGTGGGCGCATCGCTGTCGAAGGTGATGATCGGAATACCTTTGTCGATCGCGGCATCGATGACCGGTTTGAAGGCATCGGCCTGGATAGGAGAGACCGCGATCCCGTCGGCGTTGGCGGCGAACTGCTGTTCAAAAACGGTCTTCTGGCTGTTGTTGTCGGTGCCCTGCGGCGGCAGCCAGCCACTGCTGGGGTCGGCTTCGATCGTCTTGAGCCCGTCCTGGAGCCCGATCCCCATCGAGTCCCAGAAGGGATCGCTGCCGTTGGTGATGACTTTGATCAGAACAAGCCCGGTCGCTTTGCGCGGCGTATTGAACGCCGCCGCCGTGTTCACGGTCCCGGAGGTGGGAGCGGTCGTATTCTCGCCGGTTGTGGCAGGTGCGGTGGTCGGGGTGTTGGGAGTGGCGGCACTGTTCTTGTTCGGATCGCATCCCGTGAGCGCGACCGTGAGTGCAAGAACAGTCAGCCCTCCGAACAGGGGAAGACGTTTCATCATTGAGTAAACTCCCTGGAAATGTGTGACTTGCTCGTAAAAGTACGTGTCGGGCGCATGCGCTTCGATGTTGCTGTCGAAAGAAGCCTGAATGAGAGATTCGCGGCCTGCAGACTATTTTCCTCCTTCGATTGAAAAAAATATTAAAGAGCCGTTATTAATGCGGATCGAAGGATCAGGCACGAATTCTGTTTATGGGGTATTCTGCGTCTACACTCTCATTTTGAAGGGCCGCAACGTATGAGCGATGAGCCTGTGCCTATTCCGCGTGAAATCCAGCCTGACCGTGAGCGGGACTTCATGGCGACCGCCATCGACAGCCTGCCCGGCGTCTTCTATGTCGTCGATTCGGGCGGGCGCTTTCTGCTGTGGAACGCCAACTTCGAGCGGGTTTCCGGATACTCCGCCGCAGAGATCGCGGCCATGCATCCTCTCGATCTCTTTGCGCCTGCGGACAAGCAGCGGATCGCAGAGCGCCTGCAGGCTGTATTCGAAACGGGAGAATCGACGGTGGAAGCGGAGTTCGTCTCCAAAGACGGCGCAGGCACTCCGTACTTTTTTACCGGCAAACTCACCCGGTTCCAGGACGTGCCCTGCCTGGTCGGAATGGGAATCGATGTTTCGGAGCGAACCCGCCTTTTCCAGAAAGCTCAGATGGAGATCAATGCGCATACCCGGACGGAAGCCGCGCTGAGCAGGAGTGAGGCGCAGTATCGCCAGTTCACGGAGGCCATGCCACAGCTGGCGTGGATCACGGGGGCCAATGGACTGCCGGAGTATTTCAATCAAGGCTGGTACGACTACACTGGCACGACCCTGCAAACGATGCTGCAGGAAGACCGTGCTCCCATCCTGCATCCGGAGGACCAAGAGCGGGCACGCACTTCCTGGAAGCTGGCTGTGCAGAGCGGACGGTCTTATCTTGTGGAGTACCGTCTGCGCAGTGCGGAAGGCACCTACCTGTGGTTTCTGGCTCGCGGCGTACCGATCAAAGATGAGACAGGCCAGATAACCCGCTGGCTCGGCACCTGTACCGAAATCGATGCCCAGAAACGCACTGCAGAGAAAGAGCGGTTCCTGGCCGAAACGAGCAATACACTCGCCTCCTCGCTGGACTACGAAACAACACTCGCGACGGTCACTACCCTCGCCGTACCGCATCTTGCAGACTGGTGCAGTGTCTACGTCGTCGATACCAGAAGGGGGCTGCGGCAGCTGGCATTGGCCCATGCCGATCCCAAAAAAGCCAAGTGGGCGCGGGAGCTGCGGATGCGGTTTCCATTCGACCCCGATGCCCAGCGCGGTATTGCGAATGTGCTGCGCACAGGGAGATCGGAACTCTTCCCGGAGATTTCGGAGGAGCTGTTGGCGGACTCTGCCTGGGATGTGGGACAGGTGCAGTATATACGCGCTCTGGGCCTGACTTCGATGATGATCGTGTCGATCGCCGCACAAGGGATAATCCTGGGTGTCATTCTCTTCGCCTCCTCGGAAAAAGGACGTTCCTACAGTTCGGCCGATCTGGCGGTCGCGGAGGATGTGGCGGCAAGAGCCGCGCTCGCTATGGAGAATGCCCGTCTGTTCAATGCGGAAAAAGAGCGCAGCGAGCAGCTGTCGGTCGCGATATCGGAAGTGCATCATCGTGTCAAGAACAACCTCCAGTCCGTGGCGGCCCTCCTGGAACTGCAGATTCCCGACGCGGGGGATCAGGTGTCTGTAAGCGCCATTTACAACAGTCTGAACCAGATCAAGACCATCGCGCTCGTCCACGATCTGCTGGCGCGCGATCGGATCGGCGCAGTGGACATGGCCCAGGTCTTCTCGAAGCTGGCCATGCTGCTCTCGACAAGCATGGGCACGGGCGCCCGGCGCCTGCCGATCCAGGTAGAGGTGCGATCGCTGGAGATGGCGACCAAGTCGGCGACCTCGCTCGCCCTGGCTGTCAACGAACTGCTGACCAATGCCGCCAAACACAGCGACGTCGGAGAGCGGAGCGCCATTCGCCTCTGCCTGCAGCGGGATGACCACCATGTCTATATCACTGTGGAAGACAACGGGCCAGGTTTCGCGCCTGGTTTCGATCCGAAACAACAGGCGGGCATCGGCCTCAACCTCGTCCTTACGCTTATTCAGCATGAACTAAGAGGCAGTGTTCGGTTCATGAACATCGCAGGAGACGCCACGGATGCCGGACGAAGGGGAGCCCGCGTCGAAATTGTTTTCCCCGCCTCCTCGCTGAAAGACTAGGGCTTTTTATGAGTACGGAATCGCAGGAACTGATACAGCGGCTGCAGGCGCAGATGAACCGGGCTGTCGAGGTATTCTCCGAACGGGAAGGTTCGGAACCCTCTGCTCATGGCTGCGCGATGGGCGGCAGTCTGAACGACCTGCTGGCGCACAACGCCGAACACGACCGCATGCATGCCGGACAGATAGCCGACCGCCGCTATTCTCTGGGGCTGCTGCAGCGCACTCCCCGGCAGCGCTATCTGGCGGAATGGGTCCAGCAGCGGGCCGTTTTGATCTCTCTGCTGCTGGACCTGCCGGACGAGGCGCTCGATGCTGCGACAGGGGAGGGGGAGACGACCATCCGGCACACCGTCGAGAACTATATGCCGTTCGCA
>JAYTGR010000083.1:0-7397 GCA_043733205.1 Chthonomonadaceae bacterium | reverse complement strand
TCGCGCCGACGCCGGTCGCGCTGGTCGATTTCGACTTCGGAGTGCGCTTTACGCAGGATGTAACGCCCATGACGCTGCCCGGCGGGAAGCGCCTGCCCGTTCGGATGAGCCTGCAGAATACAGGCACACAGACCTGGCGGCGGGATCAGGTGCGTGTGGGCTATCACTGGTATTTCCAGGACGGCACCGAATACTTCTTCGAGAACGAGACGACCGCGATTCCGGAGGACGTAGCGCCGGGCAGCCAGACGCAGGAGCTGCTCGCCTGGATTACGCCTCCGCCGACAGACGGCGTCTATTGGCTGGTCTGGGATGTGAAGTTCGGAGATACCTGGGCTTCGACCTCGGCCGGTACGCGGGTGGGGGACACGGTCCTGCATCAGATTCAGGTGAATGCGGACCGTCTGGTATTCACGGACCTCTCCAAAGGCTACAATATCGATGGAGTGTCCGACGCCGATAATATGGCTGCGGCGAGTTTCGACGGTCATGGACGCTCCTTTCCCGCCGCCCTCCTGCCGCCCTATACCGACGAACCCGTGACGCCTGCCGGGATGTGGCTTCCGACCGATAAGACCGGAGCCGACTCGCCGCGCCGCATCGGGTTCCGCTGGGGGCCGAAAGAGGGCAAATCCAAGAACATGATCGCCTGCCTGGGGCAGAAGATCGACCTCAGCAAATCGACCGGTTTCTGCCATCTGCTGCATCTGGTCGCCGCCAGTTCCGGCAAAGAAACGCAGATCAATGTGAAACTGATCTTCGAAGAGCCTACCGGCACCTCGGAAGACCTCTATTCGCTCACGGTCAGCCCCTGGGATAATCCCGGCGAGAACAAGGACGAAATCGCCGCCCTCACGCCCTGGCACAACGAACGCGACGGGGCAAAACCCGGTGCAGTCGCCCTCTATCACTACAGGATCAAGATCCGCTCTCCCCGCAAACTGATCGCCATTCAGCTGCCTCTGGCGCCCGAAGTAAAAATCGCCGCCATCACCCTGGAGAAATAGCCCCGGCCGCTGACCGTTCGTGACCTGCAAAAACAGCCTCCCTGAAACCAGGGAGGCTGTCTTTGCGGGGTGACGCAGATCAGGGCTGCGTCGAGGGGGCGGCTTTGATGACTTTGACTTTGTCGCCGGGCTGGATCTGGCCCTGGCCGGAGGTCACGATCTCCTCTCCGACTTCCAGGCCGGAAACCACTTCGACGGAATGCACATCGGAGAAGCCGAGTTTGACTTTGCGCTCGTCCGCTTTGCCATCCCTGACCACGTAGACGCGGCCGCTGTCGCCGTTGGTGTCCAGCACGGCGTCGCGGGGGATGACGTGCGCATTCGCGTGCGTTGCCAGCACGATGCGGCCCCGCGCAAACATCTGTGGGCGCAGCAGACTGCCTTCATTGATCATGGTGATGCGTACAGTGAAACTGCGGGCCTGGGCGGATGCCACCGGAAAGATCTTCGCAACCGTGCCCTGAAAGGTCTTGCCGGGGCGGGCATCGACCGAGACGGCGACCGACTGGCCGACGCGGACTTCAGAGAACTGCGCTTCGGTCAGCTGGGCGTCGAAATAGATGTTGTTCAGCGAAACGATCCGCATCACGTCCGGCTTGGTGACAGCGATCTGCATCCCCGGTTCCGCCTTGCGCTCCGCGACGATCCCGTCGATGGGCGATTTGATGCTGGCATCGCGCAGCGCCTGCTCCGCGAGACGGACGGTCGCCTGCGACTGCTCGATCCCTGCCTTCGCCGACAGAATGCCGACCTGCGCGTTCTCGACATCGGCACGCCGCAGATTGATCTGACTGCGGTTGGCGAGCGCCGTGACCTGAACCTCTTTGGCCTGCTGAACCGCCAGATTCGCCTTTTGGATGTCCTCGGGGCGGTTGCCCTCCTGAATCAGGCTCGCGCTCTGCGTCGCGGCGTTGTACCGGGACTGCACCGCCAGATAGCGGGCATCCGCAGAGTCGGCGATGGCCTGCGTCTGGTCGAGCTGCTGAGGAGAGATGGCTCCCTGCCGGGCGAGCGCCTGATACCGTTTCAGATCTTTGCGGGCTTTGTCACGGTCGGCCAAAGCCGAATCGACATCGGCTTTCGCGCTTTTGACGTTCTCATCGGCCTGCTGACGCTCCTGCAGCCGGGCGCCCTGCTTCATGATCGTGAGCTGCTGGTTCGCCGAGTCGACGCCGGTCTGCGCCTGCTTGATCGAGGATTCGACCTGATCCTGTGTCAGTTTCAGGTTGGTCCTGGCATCGGTCAGCGCCACGTTCGCCTGCGAAAGTTTGGTCTGCGCAGAGAGCAGGCTGGCCCGCTGCGAGTCGAGCTGCGCCTGCAGATCCGCTGTATCCTGCTGGGCGACGATCTGCCCGGCACGCACGACATCGCCCTCCCGGAAGTAGACCGCCGCCATCTTGCCGGCGATCTTGACGCTCACGGTGACATCGTTCAGCGCCGCCAGTGCGCCCGTCACATCCGCGCTGTCCGACATAGCCTGAATCTTGACCGGTGTGACGCTGACCTGGATTGCCGCAGACTGTGCGGATGCCGCCTTGGCCGCAGGCACCTCCGCCGCATCCGGGCTCTTTTTACTGCAGCCGCTCAGGGCCGCAATGCTGAAGACACTGAGCGCCACGACAGATAGAGACAGAGCGTGCCGCCGAAATGTCAGGTTCCATCCTCTGATTTCCTTCAATTAGGAACTCCTTTACTTGCCTTTGCCGAGGGTTTTGGGGCTGGGTGGAGCGGGATAGCCCGGTCCGTTGGCCACGAAGGCGTAGCGTCCGATGGCTTTGTCGAGCCGCGAACGGTTGTTGTTGTAGTCGTAGAGCGCGTTGACCTGATTGTTTTCCGCCTGTGTCAGCGCATTCTGGGCATCGCTGAGTTCGAGCAGCGGCGAGACGCCCTGCGCCTGCGAGACGCCCGCATCGAAGCGGACTTTCGCGAGGCGATAGGCTTCGCGCGCCTGAGCCAGCGCCCGATTGGCGACTGCGACCCGATCCCGCGCCTGCAGCAGGTTGAGATAGGACTGCCGCACCTCCAGCACGACCCCATCGACCGACTGGCGGCGGTTGGTCTCGGCGGTCGAAACATCGGCGCGTGCCTCTTTCTCCCGCGCGCGGGCCAGTCCGCCTTCAAAGATCGGGAAGTTGACGGAGACGACAGCCTGTCCCAGGGTCGTCTGCGGGGAGAACCCGCCTGCATCCGGCGTGTAGCTGTATCCGCCGCTGATTCCGACGGTGGGCAGGATGCTGCGCCGAGCCAGTTGAATCCCTCGGCGCGCCGCAGCGATATTGGCGTCTCCTTCCAGGATCTCGGGCCGCAGACCCAGGGCCTCCTGCACGACGCCGCTGAAGTCGGTTCCCAGCCTGATGGGGTCGGTGACGACGAGGGGCGGCTGTACGATGGCTGGGGGCCTGACTGCCCCGGTCTCAGGGATCGGCACGCCGTTGTCCGCCGGCGGCAGATCGGGCGGAGCCGCAGGCGGCACGAAGGCGCTGGGCGGATCGACACCGGGCGGATTCTCGACCGCACCGGTCGCCGTGATAGAGATCGGCGCATTGATATCGAGGCCCATCGTGTTGTTCAGCGTCGCCAGCGCGAGGCTGATACTGGTGCTGGCCGTGATGACCTGCTGCTGGGCGCTGGCGACATCGGTCTGTGCCCGCAGCACATCGAACGGCGCGACGACGCCTGCCGCCAGTTTCTTCTCGGTTTCGGAAAGGCGGTCCTGCGCGTTCTGCAGGGTCTCGTTCGCGACGGCCAGAAGCGCCTGCGCCCGCAGGACATCGTAGAAGGCGTTCTTCACGTCCAGGACGATCTGGTTGCGGGCACGGTTGATGTCGAGGCGCGTGGCGATCTCCTGAAATTTAGTCTGATCGACGGCCGCGCGGATCTGGCCGGAAATATCGACCGGCAGGGTGGCAGTGATGCCGAGCTGATTCTGTGTGGCGTTGACCAGGCCGACGGATCTGCCGCCGATATTGGCGGTGGTGCCCGAACTCAGCTGAGTCAGGGAGTAGCCGACGCCGAGCGTCGGCTGATAAGCGGCCCGCGCCTCCGAAACCCGGCCCTGCGCGCGGAGCAGCGCCTCGCCGGTCAGGGCGAGCGAGCGGTTCGTGACCAAGGCGACGGCGACCGCATCCTGCAGCGTCAGCGGCTGCGCAGGCATCCGGCCCTGAAGCTGGCCAAGGGCAGGGGAGACCAGCAGCGGCTTTTCCGGATTCTGGGAGGCGCCGGCAGGGCCGGGAACAGGAGCCTGTCGGGCGGTCTGCAGAGGCCCTTGTGGCAGATTGGTCAGGCCGGTCTGTCCTGTCTGGGGAGCAGTGGGCATCGTCGATGATTGGGCGGCGGCCGCGGTTCCCAGCACCAGCAGACTCGGCACGAACGCTGCAAACCGGGTTCCACGCCGTCGAAGGCGGGGGGAAGTTACTCTCGTGAACATTAAACACTATCCTTCATCGTACGAACGGGTTGGGAACATCGGGGGCTCCCTGGCATTGCAAGTTAGCATGAAAACGGTGGTTCTGTGCTGTCTCCCAATCAGAGGAAAACACTGGGACAGGTCTTTCCGAGCGGTATCGACGGCTGCAAGCGCGCAGACGAGCGTCAATACTTACTTTAGTTTACGCTGTTAAGTAGACGCTGGTTGCGGTTCCGCAGCAATCTGTCCGCTTTTTTCTCGGCACGCTACGCCCTCCCACAGCAGCCGATACGAGCGGTGCAGCATCTGCTCCATGCTCTCGGAGGATTCCGAGTAGGCCCAGTAAGAGACCGCACCCAGATGGACCATGTGCAGATGGCAGACGATCTGCTCTGAGGTCAGATCGGTTCGAACCTCGCCACAGAGCTGCGCCTCCTCGATGAATCCACGGGTCAGACTGCCGATCTCCTCCATCATGACCTCATAGGCTCGCCTCACCTCGACGTTGGTCAGCACCAGGGAGAGGAGGGTGCGGGTCATGCGTCGATTGTCTTTCGGGCTGTCGGACGAGAGACTGAAAACGCGCAGCATCTTCTGCCAGATCGGGCCGCCGGGAAGGTCGTCGGTACAGGATTCGGGCGGCATGTCCGCTGCGTTCACGCGCCTGGCCGCCTCTGCCAGCCGGGAACACTTGTACTCGAAAAAGTAACTTACGACGGCCTCTTTGCTGGCGAAATAGTTGAAGAAGGTGCCTTTGCCGACATCCGCCGCTTCCGTAATCGCTTCGACCGTGACGGCCTCGAACTCACGCTCCGAGAGCAGGCGTGCCGCCGCCTCGAAGAGCCGCTCACGCGTCTCCTGACGCCGGCGCTCACGCCGTCCCGTCGGCTCGGGCACACCATGAACATAGACAGTGCGGGGCTCTTCCAGCGGATCTCGATGTGTCATAATCGGCAGCGATTCTTCCATAGGCGATTCAAATTCCTGACTGCGGGTCAAATATTGACTGCGGGTCACTTATCATACCGTTTTATCGCTCCTTCTGTCAATGTAGTTTTGCCGCTTTCGGCTTCTCTGGCCTGCCCGTGGTATAATAGAGGCTGTTGTCAGTGCGCAAACTGCAGGAGAGAACATACGGATTACCGCCTTCCTCCTGATTGTCGTCACTCGCACGGCAGGGCCCCGCCCGTCAGTGTGTCAAACAGATGTTGAAGGAACCTACCCATAGATGATAGTCGTCAGCGAAGTCACGAAAAGTTTTGGCGCACAGACGCTTTTTGAGGATGTCTCCGTAAAGTTCAATCCCGGCAACCGCTACGGCCTGACAGGGCCGAACGGAGCGGGCAAATCGACCTTTATGAAGATCCTGACGGGAGACGTCGAGCCGACGAATCGCGGCAAAGTGATTCGTCCGAAAAAGGTCGGTGTGCTGCGGCAGGATCAGTATGCGTTCGATAACGAGCGCATTGTCGATACCGTTATGATGGGCAATGCGGTGCTTTGGAACGCGCTCAAAGAGCGCAACGAACTCTGCAACGCGTCGGATTTTACCGACGCGATGATGGACCGATTGGGCGAACTGGAAGTCACGGTCGCGGACGAGAACGGCTACATGGCGGAGATCGAAGCGGCGGAGATCCTGCGCGGTATCGGCATTCCCGCCGAACAGCATACCGAGACGATGTCGACTCTGCCGAACGACCTGAAGTTCCGCGTCCTGCTGGCGCAGGCGATCTTCGGCAACCCGGAAGCGCTGCTCCTCGACGAACCTACCAACTACATGGACCTCGAATCCATCCACTGGCTGGAAGAGTTTCTGACCGGTTATGAAGGCACCCTGATCGTCATCTCGCACGACCGTCACTTCCTGAACGCGGTCTGCACCCATATCGCGGACATCGATTTCGATACGATCATCATCTACACCGGCAACTACGACGACATGGTCGAGCAGAAGATGCAGTCGCGCGTAACGGTAGAGAACGAAAACCGGGACAAGGCCAAGAAGGTCGCGCAGCTGCAGGAGTTCGTCTCCCGCTTCGCCGCCGGGCAGCGGTCGAGTCAGGTGCAGTCGCGGCGCAAAGAGATGGCGCGCCTGAGCGCGACCGAACTGAAACGCTCCAACATCCAGCGGCCCTTCATTCGCTTCGAACAGAACCGGGCTACCGGCCGGGAAGTCATCGTCGCGCGCGATCTGAACAAAGCGTTCGACCGTCCTATTTTGACCAATCTGAATCTGGAGATCATGCGCGGCGACCGTCTGGCCATCATCGGCGGCAACGGCGTCGGCAAAACGACCCTGCTGCGCTGCCTTATCGGCGAAATACCGCTCGATTCCGGAGCCATCAAATGGGGCAGCGGCATGAGCTGGGGCTACTATCCGCAGGACACTTCGGAAGTGATCCCGCCCGGCATGACCGCGCTCGACTGGATCATGCAGTTCGAACCCAACGGCGACGCGCAGATCGTGCGCGGCCTGCTGGGGCGCATGCTCTTCGCGGGGGAGGAAGCGCTCAAGCAGACCGACAAACTGTCGGGAGGCGAGACCGCCCGCCTGCTGCTGGCGAAACTGATGCTGCAGAAAGACCCTGTTCTGATCTTCGACGAGCCGACCAACCACCTCGACCTCGAATCGGTCAACGCCCTGGGCGAGGGCCTGGCAGCCTTTCCCGGCACCGTCCTTCTGGTCTCCCACGACCGCGACCTGATCTCCGACGCCGCGACCCGTCTGCTCTCCTACACGCCGGACGGCTGGGTCGATTTCCAGGGCGACTACGAAGAGTACGTGCAGAAATATCCCCTCGAAGAGCGCAATGTCTCCAAAAAACGCAGCTGATTCCCCGATCTCCTTTCTGTCCTTGACCTGGTCGCCTGACCTCAGCCCCTTCCCGGTACGGCTTGGGCAACGCGCAACAATTGCCGCTGGATTTCAAACGCAGGTTCGATCTCCTCTGGGGCGAAAACTTCAGGCGATTATTGTTGCG
>JAYTGR010000082.1:0-2656 GCA_043733205.1 Chthonomonadaceae bacterium | reverse complement strand
GCATTCCTTTACCCTCGGTTGGTTCTGGTCGGAACATTGCTGTTGTCTCCTTCCCCGCTGGAGAAGCCTGCGAGCGAGGTTGTAAAAACGGTGATTGTCGCTGAGACTTCGACGGTCTTAAATCGGGGATCAGCGGAAGAGATATTGATTTTGTCTACTACCATCCGGCTGTCGGCTTCTTCGACATGGTAGAGGAAACGGATCGCGTCCGGCTGAAAAGTGGCCTTAAATCGGACTTCGACAGGGACGCGGACGCCCGCATTGGATTTCAGTTTTTTGCCGCGAATCGGTTTGATTTCGCGCAGATGGATCCCGGAACTATCCGCGATCTTCTGAAGATCGCGAATCATGCGCGGCACCAGTTGCTCGGCAGGAATCTTGTAAGACATCTTATCGATGCTCGGATCCATGGTGTCTGTGTCGGTGCGCATCTTGGACATTTCACGCTGCGCATCTTTCAGTTTCGCTTTGGCGTCCTCAGTGCTCATCTCACCCTTCGCAGCCGCCTGCCCTGCGGGCGGGCTCAGGAAGTTCCACGCCACCACCGCCAGTACGAGAGGCACTCCAACGGTCATGATGAGTTTTTCACGCTTGCTACGGACTGCCATCTGTCTCTCCTCCCGTATCGGGCATATCGGACGTATCGCTGTTTTCGCCGATAGGCCGTCTGCCGGCGCCGGTGACTGCAGACCGGGACTTCCCGTCTTTACCAGGGGCGGATCCGCTGCCGGTAATCAAGGTGCGTGCCTGCGGATTGATACGGCAGGTGATAATGAAACTGGTCAGTGTTCCCTTCGGCTTTGCCGGGAGAGTGACCGCCGGTTTGTGAATGAGAACCCGTGTCGGGACCGCAGACAATTTTCCCTGCGGCGCAGCCGGATTGATGACCGGGCCGCCGACGGGGGCCTTGGGCATTGCCGGGAACCCATTCGGTCGTGCTGCTGCGCCTGAAGAATCTCTCGGACCCTGCAGAGATTTCGGCATCGGCATGGCGCCGGGCTGTATCTGGTTAGACGAGACTGGACCGCTGGACGTAACGGCCGCATTCGGCCCACTGCCCTGGCTCTGCCCTCGTCGTCTGCCCTGTCGCGGGCTGCCGCCGTTTCCGTTCTGCACACCGCTGTCCGCAGCGTTCGGATCCTGCACTGCAGCCGGATCCTGACCATACCCAATCAGATAGAACGGCGGAGGACCCGGGGTGGGATTGGGCGGCACGAGAATTTTTGCGTTGTTAGGATCGAAGCCTGCCGGGAAACCTCCCTGGGGCACCTGGCCGGGCGGGATCACCATGCCAGGCGGTGTGCCGCCCGGAAACCCCTGGCCCGGCTGAAAGGTGTTGGTCGTCGGGAACGTCCTTTGAGGACCTCCGGGACTTCCCCCGGTCGGGAAACCTCCACGAGGAGACATCGTTCCACTGGGGCCGCCTCCCAATCCGCCTGTCCTGTTCGCTGCCGGAACGACGGCTCCCGCTGCCGGCATCGCCGGAAGGGGCGTGACCGGCGTCGTTTCGACCGCTGCGGCTGCAGGCGCCGGCACAGGCACCTCGCTGCTCGCGATTGTGGTCTCCTGCGCATCTCCCATGTAGGCTACTTTTACATCGGTAAAGGCGCCGGAATCCTGGAGCGCAATGACCATATCGGTCGCAGCGCTGGCGGATTTGGTGTCCCCATGCAGGGTGATTAGCCCATTGCGATCGAAGGCGAACTGTGTGAGCCAGATCTGCGTGGACTGCGGGAGAGCGCGGTTCAGCGCCACGAGGACATCGATCGACGGATGGCCGCGATCCAGGCCGCTGGTAAGTTCATCGTACAGCGCTTTACGCGTCTGGAACACTTTGCGTTTAGACTCCAGAATGTCGCTGGCCTTGCGGAATTTGTCGTTGGCCGCCAGGCGCTCCGTCCTCTTCTGCGCGCTTGCAGCGGCGTACTGCTGGATGAAGAAGGCGCCCAGGGCGACCGCGGCAATGCCTGCCGCGAAGGCGAACTGCTTCCGCTGACGCTGTGCCTGCAGCGCCTTCTTGATGGCGCGTTCGTCCGGAACCAGATTGATCGAGGCGAGGCTGCCCGGACGGGTCTGCAGTGCCGTTCCGATCGCCGTCGCATAGGCGATGGCGTCCGTATCCGTGGGAGACAGCAGGCGGCTGGAAAGTTTGCCGATAGGCATCTCCAGGACGGAGGTCAGCGTCTGCTCGACGGCGATGCCTTCCGCGCCCTGTACACTCGGCCCGGTCAGATTGACACGAGTCAGAGTCTGATGTCGGTATTCGTTTTGAAACGATGTGAACGAGCGCGCGATCTCATCCGCGAGTCTGCGGGCAGCGATCTCGGGATGCGAGCCCGTAACATCCAGACCGGAAGCGCGTGTGAAGAGCAGCTGTCGATTGGCCACCACGGCGACGTCCATCTCGCCGGGCTCGACATCGATGACTGCCGTTGCTTCGACGGCATCGCGAATATGCTCGGCCAGCGCCAGAGCGGAGACCGTCAGCTGTTCGAGTTCCAGTCCGGCCTTCTCGAAAATCGCGATCAGGTCGACGATCAGAGAGCGGCGGGCTGCGGCCAGCAGCACCGACTCCATGTCGTCTTCCGAAGGAATGGCGACGCCCGTACTCCCTTCCGTGGCGACATGGTAATCGAGGATCACCTCATCGAGTGGA
>JAYTGR010000081.1:0-2658 GCA_043733205.1 Chthonomonadaceae bacterium | reverse complement strand
AATGAGGAAGGCGGAGGGTTTGCCTACTTTTCTGGTACACCGTCACATCATATGGTATACTCCGATTCTGCTCGGTTGGGAGTAGCAACCCGCTATCCTTTTAGGCGTTCTCAGTTCCGCTACGGATCCCGGTATTTTCATTAGTGTACAGTTCGATATACTCAACAATTAACGGCGTAACTGTACAACTTTTTGGGACGGACACTATACCCAGTTTACAGTAAAATTTGGCTAACTCGGTATTTAGTATCACCTCAATAAGTCGGGGTAAAAGTCTAGATATCGCCATGCTCTGAGATCAGAATATCGCGATTTGTGGCAAGTTCCCCCGTATTATAGAGGTGATACATTCTGTGGCATACTATAACACACTGTACGTATTTATGTCAATTTTTTACTGGCCTAATTCCAGATTTTATACGCTTGGGCAAGTGAATATTTCGACACGAGAGAACGCCTGCTGAGAGGGAATAGCGAGCGGGAATAACAAGGACCGGGCTGAAAGCAGCCCGGTCCTGGCACGGCGTAATCCAGGGAGGATCAAACGGGGAGTTTCCAGGGGGCGCGATATTCCGGCGTGAGCCTGGCAGTCGCTTCCGGGTCGCCGGTGACTTCCCATTTTGCGGGATTCCAGTGGAGTTTGCGGCCCATTTCCAGGGAGAGATGGGCGAGATTGAGCGCGGTATGCATCGGCAGATGGCGGGCGAAGCTGCAGGAACACTCCTCGCGCGACTTCACGCTGTCGATGAACTCGCGCTCATGGCCAGGCGACGGCGGAACTGCGACAGGATACTCTTTGCCCGTGACCTCTTTGCCTGCAGCATCGAAGACCTGGCATAGGCCGTAGTTGGCGAGCAGAGTCCCCTGCCTGCCCTGAAACACGATGCCCAGACGCCGGCCTGCACCGGGATTGCCGACGCCGAAGTGGAACGCATTCGCCTGCTCCATGCTCCAGGTCATCACCATCTCCGGAAACTCCCAGGTCACTTCCAGGGTGTCGGGAACGTCCGCCATACTTTCGGTCGCGAAGCGTCCGCCGGAGGCGGAGATCGCGGTCGGATGCCCCAGGTCGAGCGCCCAGAAAGGCAGATCGACGATGTGCGGCCCCAGTTCATGCAGCCAGCTGTCCACATAGTCCTTGAAGTACCGGTGCATACCGTCCCGGAAACGCCCGCTGTTGTAGGGTACTTTGGGCGCGGGGCCGAGCCACATATCCCAGTCCAGCCCGGCGGGCGGCTCGCTGTCGGGGGGATTGCCGAGCCCTTCCGAATTGTCGTTCATCGTGCAGAAGTTGCGGACGGCTGTGATCTTACCGAGCTCGCCGGAGCGCACCACATCCACGCACTTGTGGTAGTTGGCGGTGGCGTGGATCTGCGTTCCGACCTGCGTGATCCGCCCATACTTCTGCGCCCAGTCCGTCATGAGTTTGCCTTCGGCTGGAAACCGACACATTGGCTTTTCGCACAAAACGTCTTTGCCCGCTTCCAGCGCGGCCAGTGTGACAAGCGGATGCCAGTGCGGGGGAGGCGAGACAATAATGGCGTCGAGGTCTTTCTGCTCCATCATTTTGCGGAAGTCGCGATAGGGTTTCGCTTTGCCGTCGGTGAAGGCGACAGCCCGGTCCAAATGTCCCTGATCGACATCGCACACTGCACCGATCTCCACATCGGGGAAAGCGCCGAAGGTATGCATATGCGCCCCATAACCGCGCCCGGCGACACCGACGACGCCGATCACGACCTTTTCACTGGCAGAGATAGCCATAATCCTTGTTTTTCTCCGATTTCTGCCCCGGCAGACTGCTTCCAGGGTTTCTAAATTTCCTGTACCGCGACGAACAGAGAGAACAGTGGCAGAAATCCGTTCGCACTGCGTTCATGCGCGCTGCTCTCACTGTTCGCGCCTCGCACGAATTCTCCCTCCCTATTTTTGTCCGAACCACCTGAAAACCGCAGTTCAGACAAAAAAGGAAGGCAGAAACGCTATAATTAGAAACGAGCTGTTCCCCAGGATGAACCTATCGAGAAGGAGCATAGAAGGCCATGCGGGTAAAACTGAGTCGGCGGGAGTGTCTTACAGGAGGGAGTGCGGTGCTGCTGGGCCTGCCCTGGCTGAATGGCTGCGGAGGAGCCGGGGATCGTCGCCTGGGATGCCAAACGCGCCTACAACACGTCCCGGCCGATCACCGCCATTCGCGCACTTTACGCGGGGAAGCAGATCGCCGGTTTCGCCGGGCCCGGTGCAGGCATTCACTTCCAGACGGGCGACCTGATAAGCCGCGCACTGGGTCAGCAGGTCGGAGCGCTCGTCTATCGGAAAGCCCTGAGTTATATCAACGAAACATCGTTTAGATTTTGATCGTCTCAGGACACTACACGTATGCCACGCTCAATAGAGGAGGGGTTGGAATGCAGGCAGGACAACGAACAGTCGGGCTCGGATTGGCGCTGGCACTGGCAGCAGGAATGACGCCTGCGCAGCAGACGCCGCCTGCTGCCAGCTCGGACTCGCCTGCTCCTCCGTTCGGGGACGCTAGCCCTGCCGGACAGGGTATAATGATCTATCCTTTACGCAGGAACGTCCGGTTTTTTGCGCTGAAAGAGGAGGGGCGTGCAGAGCGGGAGAACCCGTCGAAGACGGATGGGCACAGGAGAACGA
>JAYTGR010000080.1:0-2662 GCA_043733205.1 Chthonomonadaceae bacterium | reverse complement strand
AGGGCAGAGGCAATAACAGCAGCCCGCTCCCTTTCGACCAGCTTTGCTCCGTAAACGAACATGCCAAGGAACAACGCCGTATTTGCACAGAACAATTCAGCCGCCAACGGGCCCGTGTTAAACCTGGATGGGCAGAAGCAGAGCGCCAGCGGAACTCCGAAAAATATCGACAGCGCTGCATTGATCCACCTGATTCCACGCCCCCGCAATCTCTTAAATGGCGATTTGCGTCTGCTGGAATGGGCAGAGAGAAGGGAGTCTTTCCGAAAAGTCTTCATGTTATCTGTCCCGTTGAAGGCGAATTTAATCTTCTATCACGCAAAAGCGCCTGAAGAGTTGCACTCGAAGGATCCAGGTGAACGGCTGCGATCTCGTCAGCCGGAGCCAGTAGAGTTTAATCCGGTTCGGAAGCGAGTTTGCGGCCCTCCATACGGCGTTTGATTTTGGCTTCGGTGCCTTCTTCGGTCGGTTCGTAGAAGGGAGTGCCGGTGACGCCGTCGGGGAGGTACTGCTGTGCGACGTAATGACTGGGAAAGTCGTGGGGGTAGAGGTAGCCGACGCCGTGGCCAAGTTTTTTGCCGCCGGGATAGTGCCCGTCGCGCAGAGGCATGGGCACCGGCTGGGGGCCGTTGGCCTTGATCTCTTCGGTGGCGCGGCCGATGGCGATCGTGCAGGCATTGCTTTTGGGAGCGGCGGCCAGATAGCAGACGGTCTGGGAGAGCGTCAGCTGCGCTTCCGGCAGACCGATGAACATGACGGTCTGCGCCGCCGCGTTCGCGAGGACCAGCGCCATCGGGTCGGCGTTGCCGATGTCTTCGCTGGCGAGAATGACCAGACGCCGGGCGATGAACTTGATGTCCTCTCCCGCCAGGAGCATCTTCGCCAGCCAGTAGAGGGAGGCATCGGGGTCGGAGCCGCGCAGCGACTTGATGAACGCGGAGATCGTATCGTAGTGCTCGTCGCCCGTCTTGTCGTAGGCGAGGGTGCGGGCCTGCGCGCCCTCTTCGGCCAGCGCCAGCGTCAGATGCCGCCCGCCCTCCGCGTCCGGAATGGCCGCCTGCGCCGCCGATTCCAGAGCGCTCAGGGCGTTGCGCGCATCGCCGCCCACGATATGCGCCAGATGGTCCAGCGCGTCGGGATCCGCCGTGATCTGCAGCGCGCCCAGCCCGCGCTCCGTATCGGTCAGAGCGCGCTCCATGAGCGCCCGAATGCCGGTGTCGGAGAGCCGCTCGAAACGGAACAGGCGCGACCGCGACAGCAGCGGCGCATTCACCTCGAAATAGGGATTCTCGGTCGTCGCGCCGATCAGGACCACCGTGCCGTCTTCGACATGCGGCAGCAGCGCATCCTGCTGGGATCTGTTCCAGCGGTGGATCTCATCGACGAACAGAATGGTCTTCTGCCCGTTCTGTCTGCGCCGTTCCCGCGCCCGCTCGATCACCTTGCGCACGTCGGCGATGCCCGATGTGATCGCGCTGTAGTTTTCGAAGGCCGCCCGCGTCGTGCGGGCGATGATCTGCGCGAGCGTCGACTTGCCGCTCCCAGGAGGCCCCCAGAAGATCGCAGAGGTCAGCTGATCGCGCTCGATAGCGCGCCGCAGCAGTGTCCCTTCCCCGACGACGCCCTCCTGCCCCGCAAACTCCTCCAGCGTACGCGGACGCATCCGCGCAGCCAGCGGCGCATTGGCATCTGCTTCCGGGAACGGAACAGCGGCGATCTCGGAGCCATCGGCTCCAAAAAGGTCGGTATCGGAGGGAATATTGGCAGGTTTTGAGGATCGCATGCCTCTATTGTAACCGTCGTGGAGAGAACCGTCAAGCGCACGAACAGAGGAGGCCCCGTCTACTTGACGATCCTGAGGATTTCGCGGAAGGCGGGCGTTCCGGCACGGCCCAGCATCTCATACAGTGCGGATTCGATCGAGGCGGGAATGACGCCCGACTGACGCATCTTCGCGAACCCGAGGCGGGCACTGGATTCAGAGCGCGAAGAGACCGCCTCCTCCACGACATGGACCTCATAGCCCGCCGCCAGCAGATCGTGCGCCGTCTGACTGACGCAGATATGCGCCTCCGCCCCGCAGAGCAGCACCTGACTGCGATCTCTCTGCTGGATCTCGTGCTGGAACTTTTCGTCCCAGCACGAGAAGGTCATTTTATCCAGTACAGGAGCGGCGTTCAGCCGTTCCTGTACCTCGGAAATGACGCCTCCCATACGCTCCGCGTACTGTGTTGTCGCGATGACCGGCACCTCCAGCGCCTTTGCCCCGTCCAAGAGCATGCAGACGTTGCGCACCACCCGTTCGCGCTCGAACAGGCTGCGCAGGAACGGCTCCTGCATATCGACGACGACCAGGACGGCGTTTTCAGCACGAAGCCGGGGATTACGAGATCGCATGATAACTCCGGTTCTTGAGTCGCTCCGTCCGACGGACGGCCCGCCGAAGGTGCGTAGCGAAGGACGACGTCCTTTGATTCAGGACAACAGCCTTTGATTCTCTACAGGGTGTCATTGTAGAAGAACTCGACCGACTCGCCGTCCGGTCCGAGGACGAAGGCGACATGGAAGGTTTTTGCGGGCTCGTCGGCGTTCGGCGGAACGACTTCTTTGGGTTCTACGGTCACGACGCCCCCTGCGGCGCAGGCGCGCTCGAACGCGGCGA
>JAYTGR010000079.1:0-2663 GCA_043733205.1 Chthonomonadaceae bacterium | reverse complement strand
GACTGGACATCAGCGCGGACGTCTATCCCTACACCTACTGGCAGTCCACCATCATCGTCCTGATCCCGACCCGCGACTGGAGCGACCGCAAGGCGTGGGAGACGGGTCTGGCCGAAGTGGGCGGGCCGGAGCATGTGCGTCTGACGACCTACACGCCCGACGCCGCCTGGAGCGGGAAGACCATCGCCGAGATCGCCGCCATGACCGGGCGCGATGCGATCGGCATCGTTCAGGAGGTCGTGCAGAAGACGCACGGCGCAGGCGCGACAGGTTCCGAGAGCGTGGTCGTGACCGCAATGACGGAGAGCGACCTCGGTAAGTTTATCGCCGCGCCCGGCATCATGTTCTGCACGGACGGCAGCCTGCGCCCTTCCCACCCTCGCGGCGCAGGCTCGTTTCCCCGCATACTTGGGGAGTACGTGCGCACCCAGCATCTCCTGACCTTCGAGGAGGCGATCCGCAAGGCGACCTCTCTGCCAGCGGCGCGCTTCGGTTTTCAGCGCCGGGGCCGGATCGCACGCGGCATGAAAGCCGATATCGTGCTTTTCGATCCCGCCGCCGTCCAGGACAAAGCGACCGTCGCCGCTCCCGCTGCCGCCCCGGTCGGCCTCCCGACGGTGCTGGTGAACGGCATTCCCGTTCTCGAAAATGGCCGAATCACAGGAGCGCATCCCGGCGCAGTGCTGCGCCACGTTTCCGCACCACAAAATTAAATAGACAGGGTATCCTTTAACTTACCATGAACAAACACATCACCGAAAACATTCAGCTTACCACCCTGCCCAACGGCATCCGCGTCGTCTCCGAAACCGTGCCTCATGTCCAGTCCGTCTCGGTCGGGATGTTCGTCGGCATCGGTTCACGGGACGAAGGCGAGCCCGTGCGCGGCATCTCCCACTTTATCGAGCACATGATGTTTAAGGGCACCCGCAAACGCACCGCCCGACAGATCGCCGATGAGATCGAGTCGCGTGGAGGCCACCTGAACGCCTTCACCGATAAGGAGACGACCTGCTATCACCTCCGAGTGCTCGCAGAGCATACGCCACTGGCGCTGGACATTCTGACCGATATGCTGCGCGGTTCGCTGTTCGATACCGACGAGATGGAGCGGGAGAAGCGGGTCGTGCTGGAAGAGATCAAGATGTACGAGGACTCACCGGAGGACCGTATCCATGAGATCTTCGAGTCGACTCTCTGGGCGACGCATCCGCTCGGTAAAGCGATCATCGGCACCGACAAAACGGTTTCCAGTCTGACCCGCGATGATATTACCGAGTATATGGGCACCTGCTATCGCCCGGACCGCATCGTGCTGTCGGCGGCAGGCAACATCCCGCACGACGAGCTTGTCAAACTCGCGTCCGACGCTTTGGGCGACATGGAGGGCAAGGCCCCGACGCGCAAACAGCGCAAGCCCAAGCCGACCGGCAAGAGTAAACAGGTGCGGAAGCGCGATGTCGAACAGGTCCATTTCTGCCTCGGCACCGCCGCGTTCAGCAAGAAACAGAAGGAGCGGTATTCGCTCTCTATCCTCAACAACGTACTGGGCGGCAACATGAGTTCGCGGCTGTTCCAGGAGATCCGAGAGAAGCGCGGCCTCGCCTACGCCATCGGCTCCTACGGCCGCTCTTACGAGGACGGCGGCTACTTCTGCGTCTACGGCGGCACCAGTCCGACGACCTATGAGCAGGTCGTGGAGCTGACGCACGGCGAGTTCGACAAGGTCCGCAAAGAAGGCATCAGCGACGACGAACTGACCAAAGCCAAAACGCAGGTGCGCGGCGCACTGGTGCTGGGCCTGGAGAGCATGAGCGCCCGCATGAACCGCTACGGCGACAACGTTCTCTCTTACGGCCGCGTCGTGCCGCTGGAAGAGATTCTGTCGAACTACGAGGCGGTCTCTCAGGAGAGCATCGCAGCGGTCGCTGCGCAGGTTCTCGATCCCGCGCAGCTAACCCTGACTGCCATCGGGCCGTTCTCAGTGAAGAAAAAAGATTAGGGACAAGCGTGGCAGGAGGTATGGCGGGTATGGGAGAGAATGTGATTCGTGTGGCCGTGAGCGGCGCGGCAGGCCGGATGGGGCGGGAGGTCGTCAAGGCCGTGCAGGCCGCCGAAGGTCTGCTGCTGGTCGCCGCTATCGATCATCATGGGATCGGTATGGACATCGGCCCTCTGGCAGGCATCGGGCCGACGGATGTCCGTATCGGCGACAATCTGGAAGCGGAACTGGCCCGGCATAAGCCGACGGTCCTGGTGGACTTCACGCTGCCGGACAGTGTACTGGCGAATCTGCGCACGGCGATCCTGCAGGGCGTCTCTCCCGTCGTCGGCACCACCGGACTTTCGCAGGACGACCTTGCGGGTCTCGATGCACTTGCGCGGGCAAAGGGGATCGGAGCTTTTGTCGCGCCGAACTTCGCGATCGGGGCCGTGCTGCTGATGCAGTTCGCAGCGCAGGCTGCGAAGTATCTGCCGGATGTCGAGATCATCGAACTGCACCACGACCGCAAACTCGACTCGCCCTCCGGCACGGCGCTGCTGACTGCCCAAAAGATCGCGGAGGCGCGTCAGACGGCCAATGTCTTTCCGCTGGATGTGCCTGCAGGCCTGATCGAGAAAGCTCCGGGAGCACGGGGTGCACGCGATGCCGTGACCGGCGA
>JAYTGR010000078.1:0-2675 GCA_043733205.1 Chthonomonadaceae bacterium | reverse complement strand
GGAGGAAGCGCGTCCAGCGCCTGACGCATGGCGAGGTGAGTGGCACGGAGAATATTGAGGCGGTCGATATCTGGAGCAGAGACCACGCCGAGGCCGCAGCCTCGTGCCATAAGCAAAATGGATTCGAAGAGAACTTCCCGCTGTCGGGGAGTGAGCTGTTTCGAGTCGTTCAGACCGTCCGGGCGTCTGCCGAAGGGAAGAACCACGCAGGCTGCGACGACCGGACCGGCCAGAGGACCGCGGCCAGCCTCATCGATTCCCGCCACACACTGACGGCCCGCTTCCCAGGCCTCCCGCTCCTCCTGCCACCAGTCCTGCATAGAAACCTTTCTTGTCTGCTAGTGGGTGATGCGGATGCGGCTGAAGGGAAAGAAAATAAGAGAGCATTTCCCAAGGATTCGCTTACGCTCTACCGTGCCCCAGAATCGGCTGTCGGCGCTGTTATTGCGATTGTCGCCCATAGCGAAATACTGGTCCGGTCCAAGTGTGAGCGCACCCCGTGTACCGAAGAGGGCTTCTGGGGGCTGAGGATTGTCCATCGGGAGCTTGGGATCGAGGTAGGGCTCGATCAGCTTCGTGAAGTCGGCCTGACCGGGCTCTTTGCGATAGACAGCGCCATCATGGATCCAGATCATGTCGCCGGGGAGGCCAATGCAGCGCTTGATGAGAATGTTCTCTTTTAGCGGCTGCTGCAGGTATTTGTCTTCCACATCGGCCTCCTGGGGCGCTTTGAAGACGATGATGTCGCCGTGCTGGGGACGGCCCCTGCGGTATGCCAGCTTATTGACGAAGATATGGTCGTGAACACTGTCGGTATACTCCACGCCAGTGACGGTGTCCCGCCCCGGATCATGGCCGTGCAGCGTCGGCTCCATCGAGCCCGTGGGAATATAGAAGGCCTGGACAAAAAAGGGACGAATGAGGAGGAAGACCAGCGCCCCTGCAACGAGAAGCGATTCCAGAAGCTCCGCAAGGCTGCGGGTAAGCGGATGCGTCTTCACAGGTCTGCCGGGAATCGTAACCTTCCAGCTCAGCAGCGCCAAACGCAGCAGAGTCAGCGCCAGTAAGCCGAAGACAATGATCGGAACACTCAGGCTTGCTAGAAGTTCGGAGGCTCCGGATTCGGAAATCGTATGCATCGGATGACTGCTCCCCAAAAAGACGTCCGGGCATTCCGCTGTCTGGGAACACCCGAACTGCATTACGAACGCCTTCCGGCAGGCGTTTCAGTCTTCCTGGAGGCAGAGCGTGTCCTGCCGATGGACGCTCTCTCCAATGCGCGCGTTAATGGATGAGGCGGATACGGGTGAAGGGAAAGAAAATGATCGAGGCTTTGCCCATGATCCGCTTGCGTTCCACGGTGCCCCAGAAGCGGCTGTCATTGCTGTCGTTGCGGTTGTCGCCCATCACGAAGTACTGGCCGGGCTGCAGCGTGAGCGGCTCATGAACACCGAACATGGCGTCACTGCGCTGTGGGTTCTCCAGCGGCAGCTTGGGATCGAGATAGGGTTCCACAAGACGCGTAAAATTGGTCTGGCCGGGCTCTTTGCGGTTGACCGCACCGTCGTTGATCCAGATCGTGTCGCCGGGGATTGCCATACAGCGCTTGATGAGGATGTTCTCTTTTAGCGGCTGCTGCAGGTTACGATCTTCGCCGTCCGCCTCTTTAGGCGCTTTGAACACGACGATGTCGCTGCGCTGTGGGTCGCCCAGGCGATAGGCCAGTTTGTTGACGAAGATATGGTCGTGGACACTGTCGGTATGGTCGATCCCGGTCACCAGATTGTGGCCTGGATCGTGACCGAGCAGGGTCGGTTCCATCGACTCGGAAGGGATGTAGAAGGCCTGAACGAAGAAGGGGCGAATGATGAGGAAGACCAGAACGCCCGCGATGATGAGCGATTCCAGAATCTCTGCGCCGCTGCGGGCGCCCGGATGCGTCTCCTGCGGCCTGCCGGGTTCGGTCGTCACCTTCATGCTCAGCAGAACGAAGCGCAGGAAGGTCAGCACGAGCGCGACCAGGACGATAGTTTGAACGTTCAGGTTCGCCAGGAGTTCGGGAACTCCGGCGTCGGAAGTGGTATGCATGAGACGACTGCTCCTCAAAAAAGCGACGTTCAGGTGCTCCGCTCTTCGGGAACACCTGAACTCCATTACGAACGCCTACCGTTTGGCGTTTCGGTCTTCTTTGATACGAGCCTTCTTGCCGATCACACCGCGCAGATAGTAGAGTTTGGCGCGGCGCACCAGACCATGACGCGCGACTTCGATCTTCTCGATGCGCGGCGAGTGCAGGAGGAAGGTGCGCTCCACTCCGACGCTGGCATGCGAGATTTTGCGGACGGTGAAGCTGGTGCGCGTACTGGTGTTGTTCTGGGCGATCACGATGCCCTCGAAGACCTGAATACGCTCTTTGTCGCCTTCCACGACTTTGGCGTGGACGCGAACGGTATCGCCGGGGCGAAACGTCGGCAGCGCGACGCGCTGATCGACGCTGACGCGATCCGCCTCATTGAACGGGCGCTTCTTGTCTTTGGCTTCCTGCTCTTTGCGGCGGTTCTCGTTGCTGGCCCATATTTCACGTGAACGCTCGATTTCGGCGCGTTCGATATCACGAATAACTTGTTGTCCCAGTGCCATCGGTATCCCCTTGTAGTTCCGTGCGCGGCTTGTCG
>JAYTGR010000077.1:0-7457 GCA_043733205.1 Chthonomonadaceae bacterium | reverse complement strand
CGGCTGAGGAGCAGATCGTCATTCTGCCCAATATGAGCGCTGGCTGCTCGATGGCCGATATGGCGAGCAGCCATCAGGTGGAAGCCTGCTGGGAAGACCTGGCGGCCGTGACCGATACTTCCCGCATCGTGCCGATCACGTATGTCAACTCGACGGCAGCCCTCAAGGCATTTGTCGGGCGCAACGGCGGGGCCTCCTGCACTTCGTCGAACGCGCAAAAAGTGGTGGAGTGGGCGCTGGAACGGGGAGACAAACTGCTCTTCTTCCCGGATCAGCATCTGGGCCGCAACACCGCTGTCGCGCTGGGCCTGGACCCCGAAAAGGATATGCTGCTGTGGGATCCGCACAAGCCATTCGGAGGCACGACGCCCGAAGAAGTGCAGGCGAAACGCGTTCTGCTCTGGAAAGGCCACTGCTCGGTGCATGGCCGATTTAACGTGGACCAGATCGCGAAGGCGCGAACGGACTATCCCGGCGTGCGCGTCATCGTGCATCCGGAGTGCCCACTGGACGTAGTGCAGGCCGCCGATCTGAACGGATCGACGGAGTATATCATCAAGGCTGTTACCGAATCACCTGCCGGAACCGCCTGGGCCGTGGGCACCGAGATCAATCTGGTCAGCAGACTGGCGCATGAGCAGCCGGACAAGACGATCTTCTGCCTGGATCCGGTCGTCTGTCCCTGCTCGACCATGTACCGTATCCATCCCCACTATCTGCTCTGGATCATGGAGAACCTGGTGCGTGGTGTGGTCGTCAATCAGGTGAAAGTCCCGGCTGATATCGCAGTCGATGCGCGCCTCGCTTTGAATCGTATGCTCTCTATTCGATAGGGAGAGCCCGTTCGGATGTGCAGCCCGCCCTTTAGGGCGGGTTCCGCCATTTTAGGCCATTATCGCCGTATCCGGAATACTCTGTGCAACGACGAAACTTCCTGCGCTCGTATACGGTATCAGAGAGTGTGAAGCCAACGCCAAATTGCCGGTTCGGATGTTCCGATATCGTCTGCCAAAACATGAGAAAACCTAACCCATTTCTGCTGCTGTCGGCACTGCTGGTGCCTCTGTTTGCCGGCTGTTCTGCTCCGACGGGAGGCAGTGCGCCGCCCTACCCGCCCGCCTCGCGTTCGGCCAGCACGCTGCATCTGCTCATCGGCGTCGATGTGAGCGGCAGCACCGCAGAAGATCCGATGACTCGCAAGCGCTACTGCGCGCAGATTGAAGATACCGTCGATACGATCATGCCGCGTGAGACGCCAGTGACCATCTGGTTTTACGATACGGCCGCCCGAATCCATTTCGGGCCGCAGAAACTGCAGGATGGCAGCGATCTGCGTTCAGTGGAGAAGGACATTCTCACCTATCGTTCCGACAATCGAGGGACCAAACAGTCGGTCCCTCTGCTGGCCATGCTGCCGGTCGTGAAAGATCTGAACAGTAAGGGCCAAAGCTCGGTCTGCATGCTGCTGACCGACAGCGAGGACGACGACCTCAAGGCGACCAAGAAGGTAGCGGGGGAACTGGCGGCCATACACAGTGTGCGTGCTGTGTGCGTCGGCGGAGCGAAAACCGAGGCGCAGTACCGCAATTTTATGCGCCAAAAACTGACGGAAGCTATGACGCCACTGGGTGACCGCGCCATAATCACCGGGGAAGGCGCCGATTCGCAGGGTGGACTGGATCGTCTGCGCAAACTGACGCAAGGGGGGGGGCCGTAACGTGGATGAAGAGCTGTCGAGGCAGGCCTTTGCGCCGGACGGGGACGGGGAGCCGATGGCCGCTCCCTATCGCAACGGCACAAATGGCGTCCATCCAGCCTTGACGGCGCCGCCGCTGCCGGAAGCGGTGCGCCCCAATGCTCGGGCAGAGGCGGCGGTCACACCGGAATCGGGCTCGATGTACTGGCAGCAGAATATGGCGGGGCAGGGGCGCGAAATCCTCTGGTACAATCCGCCCCTGCCCACCTCCCAGCGCCGCCGCGAAGAACTCGACGCGATGGTAAGTTCGTTTGCAGGTCTGCTCGGCGACCGCTCGCCGCGCGGATGGTTCCTGCTCTGGACCTACCAGGCACGCGCGGCGGCGGCACAGGAAGAGGCGGAGCGGCTCGAACAGGAGTCGCGTACGTTTCTGAAAACCGAGACCGAGCGCGCCGAAGCGGAGCGGAAAGGTCTGGAGACCGAGATCGCCCGTCTGATCGGCGAGCGGGAGAAACTCGAAACGACGCTGGAGGCGCACCAGGAGCATTTTGCCGAGATCACCGGCCGCGCCGGGCTGATCCCCGAAGCCGGGCCTGTGACGGTACAGAGCGTCGAGTCTGGACTGCAGAAGGAGATGCCCAGTCTGGAGCGCGTTGCCGGGCACCACGGCGTCAGTCCGGCCCACCCCGAGACGGGGATCGTCAAAATGATCTCTGCAGGCCTGTTCGGCTTTGTGGCGCCGCTCGTCAGCGGATTCATGCTGGCGCTCTGCCTGGGAACCCTCGTCGGTCTGGCGGATATGAAGGCGCTCAAACGCCCCGAACTCCGGCTCAGCGACTACTTCCCGTTCATCGTTGCGGCGCTGCTCGGCTTCGTGATTGTCTATCTCATGGGGGAACTCTACTATACGACGATTCATGCCCTGACCCGTGCGCTGGAAGAGCGGGACGCGACGAAACGGCTCGGCTCACTGCCCTCCCGCTATCGGGCCGCGCTGGGCGTGGCGGTGCTGCTGCTCGTCGGCGCGGTGGTGCTGGGCTGCTCGGAAGTAGCGGCGGAGGCGATGGGACTGCGCGCACTGCATCTCACCCGCATTGCCGACCTGGATATTCGCGGCATCACCGAGCATGAACTCCCGATGTACCTCTATGTCCTCATCGGGCTGCTGATCAGCGGCCCCTATCTCCTCTATAAGTCCGCCAAGGCCTGGAACCACCACGATCTGAATCTGCGCCACGCGTGGCTGCTGCACCAGCAGGAGGAGTGGGTGCGAGACCGGCGCGGACAGGAGGCGGTGCAGGCGGCCTTTCATCGAGCGCGTGTGCTGGAGCAGACGACGGCCCGCCTGGATCTGGTCAAGACGCACGAAGAGGCGGCGCGCAGCCGCCGCACCGAACTTAACACGGTGGCTCTCTCGCCGGAGATGCGGATGCGCCTGGACGAAGCGCGGGGAGCCGCAGTGGGCGAGGCAGCGCGCCTGCACCAGATGATCGAGCAGCTGGTCGATACTCATGAACCTCTGCACACCCCTCCGCCCGCCCGCCCGCCCGTCAGACGGTAACGCCTTATGGGGAAGAACCTGCGCCTACAACTCGGCTCCCGTCTGCGCTTCGCGCTGATCGGCTGTGCGGTCTGCCTGCTCCTCGCCGGGGCCCTGGAACTGCTCTTTTACGGCGTGGATATGCAGGGACTGCTCGCCGATCAATCGGCGCGCTCCCTGCTGTTCAGTCTCGGAACGGTGCGGCGCTCGACCCGGGACCGCCTCAAGACCGGTGATGTTCAGATCACGCTGCACTGGCATAACCGCAACGATCTCGACCTCTGGTGTGAGGATCCCTCCGGTGAACAGATCTACTACGGGCATCCGCGCGCGGAATCCGGGGGCGAACTGGATTTCGACATGAATGCGGACAGCGCGACGACGTCTTCCGATCCGGTCGAAAACATTCACTGGCCTCGGAACTCCGCCCCGAAAGGCCGTTACCGAGTCTACGTCAACTATTTCCAAAGCCATTTAGATCCGGATCCGACGCATTTCGAAGTCAAAGTTCTGACGGAAGGCCGCGCGCAGAGCTTCACCGGTGCCACTTTTGCCAGACAGCGAAAACAGCTTGTCGCCGAATTCGATATCACGCACGATCCACGCACCTTCCTGGGCATCCATCCGGGCATTCTCTATGCGGCCCTGGTCGTCGGCGCCTGGTTTGGGCTGACGGCTGCGCTCCTGGCGCTGGCACTGATCTGCGCGGAAAATCTCTGGTATCGCCGTCACTACCGCAAACCCATTCTGGAGGCTGCTGCCACCGCGCGAAGGGTGGGGATCGCATTCGGCACGGCGTTCGGATGCGCCGCACTGAGCCAGCTGGTGTTCGGCGCGGTCGCGAACCATCTGCCTGCGCTCCTGATCGTGATCCTGCGCCTGATAGGCTGGACGTTCTGCTTCACGCTGATCGGGGCCTGCCTCGGCCGGGTTGTGCCGAACGTGTCGCGCAGGGCGGCGCCTCTGGCCGGTCTGGTGGCAGGCTGGGTCGCCGGAGTCGCGTTTCTGTTCGGGGCTCTGTATCAGACGGAGATGCCGGCACGGCTGTTCGGAGCGGGACTGTTCGGGTTCGTCGTCGGTTTCCTCATCTGTCTGCTGTGGGAAGAGGCGGCGCTGCCGGTAGAGAACATACGGATTATGTCTCTGCCGCCGATGCGCCTGCAGCCCTACCGTATGACGGTGAATCATATCGAGAGCGCCGGCCGGAAAACGCGGACAGACGAAGCAGCGAACAGCCGCCGCCCGACCGTTCCGCACGAGAAACCGGTATGAAGAGCCTGCCTTACTTTTATCTGCCAGGGTATGGTATTATCCTGACATGGCGGAGTCTGGTTCGGATTTTAAACTGGAATCAGACGAATTCGCAGGGCAGTGCCGTCGCAGCAGGCACCTACACACTCCTCGCTAATTTTACGCCTCTCACTCTGAACGGGACCAATCTCAGCAACGCTGAACTCGCCACCTTCGTCAGCAATCCCATTTCCATCACGATCTCTCCATAATCCCCCTTCGGTACGCAGGCTATCGTTGTATGGGCTTTAGCCCATTGGCACCGCCTGTCAGGCTTCTTCTTCTGCGGCGACGAGGAGAATGTCGATGGTGCGGAGGCTGTCGGTGAGGCGGTTGATGATGGAGCCGTGCAGAAACTCCTGCCACCGCGTGCGGTCCGAATGACCGATGATGATCTGAGTGATTCGGTTCTCGCGGGCATACTGAATCAGCTGCACCGCGACATCGCCGGTGAGGGTGACGACCGGGATATTGAGCCTGTCCGCCAGCGCAAAATCGTTTTTAAGGATCTCTTTGTCGGCTTCCGTGAGCGGACGGCTCTCGACGTAAACCGCGATGATCTCAGCATGGAGACGCTGGGAGATACGCCAGCCGCGTCGGACAAGGCGCATCGCGGAGCGGTCTGGGCTGATGCAGACCATGATACGGTCCCTGGTGTTCCAGGGTTCGGTGACATGCTTTTCTTTACGGTAGGCCGAAATATCGTCTTCGACCTCCTGCGCGATCTCACGCAGGGCGATCTCACGTAAGGCGCTGAGATTGCCCTCACGAAACCAGTTGCCGAGGGCCTGCTGCACTTTGTCGCGGGTATAGATGTCACCGCGCTCCAGGCGGTGGATCAGGGCGCGGGGCGTAATGTCGACCATCTTGACTTCGTCGGCCTCGCGCACGATGCGGTCTGGCACAGTCTCCCGCACCCGCACCCCGGTGATCTCCTGAACCGTATCGTTCAGACTCTCCAGATGCTGGACGTTCAGAGTCGTCAGGACATTGATGCCCGCGTCGAGCAGCGCCTCTACATCCTGCCAGCGTTTGTCTCGAACGGAACCGGGCGCGTTGGTATGGGCGAACTCATCGACCAAGACCGTATGTGGCTTTCTCAGGAGAATGGCCTCGGTGTCCATCTCCTCCAGCGTCGCGCCCCGATAGCTGACCGGTTTGCGGGGAACGATCTCCAGATCGCCTAACTGCTCCTCGGTGCCCTGGCGCTTATGCGTCTCGATATAGCCGATGATGACGTCCTGGCCGCGCTGCTTACGGCGGTTCGCCTCACACAGCATCTCATAGGTTTTGCCGACCCCTGCCGCAAAACCCAGAAATATCTTCAGGCGGCCGCGCTTCTCCTGCCGCTCCGCATGCATCACCTTCACCAGCAGCTCTTCCGGTGTAGGGCGGCCATCCCGCTCCTGTCGTCTCTCCATTCATGGGTCTCCTGAAGTATTTCCCCGCAGCATGCCGTGTAACGGGAAAGGTGTCCGCGAAGGCGGCCACTCAGCGCAAAGCGCTCAAGCGAAGGAATTCATTCCATCGCTCTTTTCCTGTCGTCTCTCCATACGGCGCTCTCCTATGCGGGAATCGCCAGGACTGCATCGATCCAGCGGCGCAGGCCCCCGGTCAGCTCCTCGACGTCCAGACGGTCGTTCTTGGGAAAGTCGGCGTTCTGCCACACATAGTTGGCGAGCGACTCTTCTCCGAGCGCATGCCAGAACCTATCTCCTCCCGGCAGGGAGTCGCGGTCGGCGTGCGCCTTCACCAGTTCCAGCAGCAGAGGCCGCAGCACCACGGTACAGTCGTGCCGTTCGCCTGCAGGGCTGGCGACGGTGTAGACGAACCGCAAGGCCCCGCTGTCACGGGAAACAGCGCTCGGCCGCGATTCCAGCCGGAAGCCATTAATGGTGGTCATACCGAACTTCATGCCGCCGCCCACTGCAGAAGGGGTTGGGGCAGGGGCCAGAGCGGCTTCTGTCGCTCCGCGCAGAGTTTCGGCGGTAAAGGGCTTCCGGAGAAAGTCGGTTGCACCGGCTTTCATGGCCTCGACGGCGAGGTCGATCGTCCCGAACGCAGTCGCCATGATGACGTGGGCCTGCGGATCGCGTTTGTGGATTTCGCGCAGGACGTCCAGCCCCTCCATGCCCGGCATGCGCTGATCCAGCAGAACCAGATCCCACTCCGATCCGTCTCCGAACTTTTCCAGTCCCTCGGTGCCGTCCGCTGCTGTCTGTACGATATGCCCGCTGTGCTGCAGAGTCAGCCGCACCATGAGGCGGATATTATTTTCATCGTCTATGACAAGAATGTTTGCCATCTTCTGCTGCCTTTCTAATCTGCAATGGGCAGGCTGAACTGCAATGCGCTGCCATGTCCCGGTTCGCTCGCGGCGTTTATCGTTCCGCCATGCGCCTCGACGATCGTTTTGGCGATCGAGAGACCTAAGCCTGCTCCGCCCCGTGTCGCACCGGGCACCTGCACAAATCGGTCGAAGATCTGAGGCAGATACTCCGCTGGGATTCCGCTGCCGGTATCCCGTACCACGAAAATAACCTGTTTGCCTGCTGCCGTTGCGGTCACTGTGATGGCGCCGCCAGCAGGCGTATGCCGAATCGCATTGTTGAGCAGATTCAACAGTACACGCTGGATCTGCCCTGCATCGGCCCGTACCGGGCGCAGGCGTACCGGCGCATCCGTCGTGAGGGCGAGCCCGTGTCTCTCCGCCTGCAAAGCGACCGCGTCCACTGCTGCCTTGATAAGCGCGCGCGGCGTGACGATCTCGACACGGGGCGGCGTCACGCCCGCTTCCAGGCGGGTGATGTCGAGCAGGTCGCCCATCATGCGTTCCAGCCGCTGCAGGTCTTCCTTTTGCGCCGCCACGATCTCGCGCTGTTCCGGCGTCAAAGCCCCGACTGCCTCGTCTTCCAGCAGCTGCACGGAGAG
>JAYTGR010000076.1:0-2675 GCA_043733205.1 Chthonomonadaceae bacterium | reverse complement strand
GCCTCTTCGTCCGGCTCCGTAATCTCCATGCCTCTCCTCCACCCCTCCCGTAACTCTCACACGGCTCTCCCGCGATTATCAAACCATTCTCACACTGCACTGCGAATCATATCCCCGTGTAACGCAAAGCACAGGCAGACCGGCACAGTTCCTGTCCGGCCTCACCCTCTGCACACACAGACGGGCAGGGCGAAACAGGCTGTTAGCGTCTCCTGAAGATCCGGGCCAAAATTCCTGGTTTCACCGCTCGCAGCAGTTCGGAAGCGGCCTGCGCAGGCCGCAGCAGTTCGTCCGGGGGCGTCGGTTCGAAACGCCCGGAAACGCCGCGCAGCAGCTCTGCTCTCTCCCGCCCTTCCTCGCGCCCGCAGGCCCGCAGGAGCACAGCGGATTCGGCCCGGTTTCTCAGCTCCGCCAGCGCCGCTTCCGCCCCGGCCCGCACCTCCGCCGCCGTATCCTCCTGTCGGCACAGCTTCTCGCACAGGAGCTGCACACTGCCGAACGGATACCCGATCTCCGGCGCCCTCGCCCTGCTTCTGCCGCCGCCGAGGGTATACGCAAGGCCGGAGAGGTGTTCCAGGGAGTGCAGCTTCTGCGCGGGCGTCAGGGTCGTGGCGGACAGTATCCGCAAAGGCAGCGCCGCCGCATTCCCGATCTCCCACAGCGCCGCAGCTGCCGGATAGCGCACCGTCCGATCGCTCCCTCGGAAGACCGTACACAGCGGCACGACCGCCCGTACATCCCCCAGCCGCCCCAGCGCAAACGCCGCCGCAGAGCGCACCTCCGAAACCCCATCCCCCAGCGCCGCGCACAGCGGCGCGACCGCCCGCGTATCCGCCAGCTGCCACAGCGCCCAGGCCGCATAAAAACGCACCTGCGGCTCCTCTTCCTGAAGCGCGACGATCAGCGCCTCGACCGCCTGCGCCGCGCCCGATCTTCCCAGCGCCTGCGCCGCCGCCGCCCGAACATGCCGATCCCGATCCCGGAGCTTTGCAGCGTGTGCACTCCAGTCCTCCAAGCGCGACGAAATGCTCCCGGAAGCCGGTCTCGAATTATCGTCCGCAGGCTGCATGATGTAACCTTAATCTCTCCCAGCAGGCCCGAGAAAGGAATCCCCTCCCTTCACCGCCCTGCTTCGTTTTGCACCCCTGCTGGAAAAGGAGATTTTTCCGTCGATGTCGAAAACTCTGGCGTTGTCCCGCAGGAGTATCAGGAGTATCGAAGGGCTTTCAGTGAATTTGGCTGCGGGAGGCGAACAGATTATGCTGCTGAACAGCAGGAAGCGGAGGCTCTGCCGCCCCCACGTTCCCAATCCGCCCCAGCATCTGCGCCTCTTTCGCGCGAAGATGCCGGCTCGCCTCCGCAAGCCATTCGCTCTGCGCACGCGCCTCCGCAGAGAGCGGCGCTGCCGCAGGAGCCTGGCGCAAATTGTCGTCGGTGGGCTGCATACCAACGATTATACACTGCCTCCGCAGGCACGCAGCGCTTCGTAGGGGGAGTCTTCCGATCCTGTATAAATCCAAAACGCCTGCATCGACCAGCCAATTTAGCCCTTATCGGTCCTTGATCGTCTTTTCAGAGCAGGTTGGCACGATTCGTATCACCTCAATAAGTCGGGGTAAAAGTCTCGATATCGCCATGATCTGATGTCAGAATATCGCGATTTGTGGCAAGTTCCCCCGTGTTATTGAGGTGATACCACGATTCTTGCAGAAGTATATTTACGGGAAAGAAGTTTAATCCTTATTGTCACTGTGCAGCGTTTTTAAAACGTAATTTTATCTGGAGTTGGCAGGCATGAACAAGATAGGAACTGGACTCGCTGGCCTGGGGACACTGCTGGCTCTCCTGGCGGCAGCCACTCCTCTGCGCGCACAAGACGCTGTTTATCGTGAAGTTTTCCCCAATAACACCGGCAGCGCCCTCGCTGTCGGCACGTCCAGTTGGCAGGTCAATCAGACGCCGACCGGCAATGCCGTGGATGTTAGCACCGCCGGATCCATTTTTATCTCTCCGCTGAATGGCAGACCTGCGGGCTTCAAGCCTGCCAACTCCAATCCCATCTCTGCAGAACTCGCGCATGGATTCTACGTGGACAGCTCGGCCGGAGGCACCGGCTACAATGTTCTCATGTGGACCAGCGAATACGGCATTCCCATCAACGCCTACCTCCACTCGCAGGTGGAATGGTGGCAGGGCAACGATACCGCCACCGACGCAGATCGTGTCGCTGTCCGCGTCAACCAGAACTGGTACGTCTCGAACCGGAGTTTCCAGCAGGCAGCCGGACTGGGCGGCGACATCAACTTCGCGACCGATTCCGGCAGAAAGATCCTGGATGTCAGCACAGCGCAGTGGCGTGTACTGAACTTCAATCAGGGCACGCAACTGGCGATTACCGGAGGCCTCGTCTCGCTTCCGACCAATATCGGCGACGTCACCGCTTTTGGCCTTTACGTAGACAACAAAACCAGTTCCCTGCGATTCGACAGCTACTCGGTCACGACACCGGAACCGGGAATGGCCACCCTCTTCTCGATTGGCACCCTGGTTCTGGGAAGCAGTGTCTTCCGGAAGCGGCGGCGCGTCTCCCGCCGCTGACAACACCTCTCCGCCGATTCACGGAACCAACAGGAGCCGCCTCGCTTCTGCACAAGCGAGGCGGCTCTTTGCCGCGC
>JAYTGR010000075.1:0-7477 GCA_043733205.1 Chthonomonadaceae bacterium | reverse complement strand
GCTTCGATGATGTGGCCGAGCGTATCTACCGCTACCCGGAAGTCCACTCCGTCTATCTGGTCTCCGGAACGCAGGATCTGCGCTGCGTGATAGAAGGGCGCACAATGCGCGAGATAGCCGATTTCGTGGCCCAAAAACTCTCCACCATCGATCGGGTCACCTCCACCTCGACCCACTTCCTCTTAAAGAAATATAAAGACGACGGGGATATTTTCGCCGATGGCGAAACAGATCACCGTCTGATGGTAGCACCATGACGATACCGGAACCGGAAAATCGGGATGCGGAGAATGACCTCCGCTTCTCTTCAGAGGCCGCTTTCACAATCACTCCGCCCCGCAAGCCGCTGAACCGCGTCATTGCCAGCTGCCCGCCATCGGGCATACGGCGGTTTTTCGACATCGCACAGCAGATGGAAAACGTCATCTCGCTGGGTGTCGGAGAGCCCGATTTCGTGACGCCCTGGCGCATTCGGGAGGCAGGCATCTGGTCGCTGGAGAAGGGGTACACCACCTACACCTCCAACAGCGGGCTGCGGCCGCTGCGACAGAAGATCTGCTCCATGCTGCGCCGCCGCTGCGATGCCCACTACGACCCCGACACGGAGTGCCTGATAACGGTAGGCGTTTCGGAGGGGATCGACCTCGCGCTGCGCGTCGTGCTGAACCCCGGCGACGAGGTGCTGGTGCCGGAACCCTGCTACGTCTCCTACATTCCCTGCATCGAGTTCGCAGGCGGCGTCGCGGTGCCGATCAAAACGGACGCCGCAGATGGGTTTCGCCTGCATGCCGACCGTGTCGCCGCAGCGATCACGCCGCGCACGAAAGCCATGCTGCTCGGCTCCCCGGCCAACCCCACGGGAGCCACGCAGAGCCGCGAAGACCTGAACCGTCTGGTAGCGCTCGCCAACGAACACGATTTCTATCTGCTCTCCGACGAGATCTACGACCGCCTGACCTATGTCGGCACACACACCTGCCTGGGCAGTCTGCCCGGCGCGCGGGAGCGCACCGTCGTTTTCAACGGCTTCTCGAAAGCCTATGCCATGACCGGCTGGCGCGTGGGCTATGTCTGCGCCCCGGAGCCCCTGACGACGCTGATGACCCGGGTGCATCAGTATACGATGCTCTGTGCCCCGCACGTCTCGCAGTACGCGGCGCTGGAAGCGCTGGACAACGCCGAGGCCGATGTCGAAGCGATGGTCAGCGAATACGACCGGCGGCGGCGCTTCTTTGTGAACGGCCTGAACGCGATCGGACTGGACTGCTATGAGCCGCGCGGCGCTTTCTATGCGTTCCCCTCGATCCGCAGCACCGGGCTCAGCTCGGAAGAGTTCGCGGAGCGGCTGCTGATGGAGGAGCGCGTGGCGGTGGTGCCGGGAACAGCCTTCGGCCCCTCGGGGGCGGGCCACGTGCGGTGCTCGTATGCGACCGCGCTGCCGCAGCTCGAACAAGCTTTGGAACGAATGGGACGTTTTGTCCGTCGGACGACCCATACGAGTACGGAAGCCGACAGTCTTGCCGGTACGTTCAGGTGAGAGTCGGCGCGGCAAAGCCGCCTGCTCTGCTGGTGTCACTGGTTTGCGGAGGTCTGCTTGCAGGCCCGGTGTGTGCGGACAGAGTCGTGCTGGGTCCCTCTGCAGAGACGCTGACCCCCAATACGGGCAGGGTGCAGTTTCTGCTGGGCACGGATCCTGCGGTGGCGAGCCGCCTGTGGCTCCGGTATGCGTCGCCCGGCGGCATCGAGCTGGAACTGGAGCGTCTCGATCTGCACAGCGAAACGAAGAAACGGTACTCGTTCAATATCGAGTACCCGATTCTTCCGGATTTCGGAGTGGCGCCCGCTATCGCGGTAGGAGTGCGCGACCTGACAGGGACGGGCATCGAGCACGGAGGGCTCTATGCGGTCGTCACGCACTCGTTTCCGCTCTCGGAGCGGGTCTACAAGCTGGTGCGGTCGTTCAAAGCGAGCGGCGGGATAGGGACCGGCAGCATCGGCGGGCCTTTCGTGGGATTTGAAGCGCGTTTAGGGACCGATGTAGGCGTTCATGCCGAACTCTATCGGCGTCGGCCCAATATAGGGGTCTCTCTGCGGCTGGCGCGCAATATACAGGCCGATGCCGTCACTCTGGACGGATCCTTCTACTATGGGCTCTCCTATACGCTGACGCGTTAGGATCGCCAGAAATACATTAGAACATACGGAACGAAATATGTCCTCTTCCAACAGCGAAACCAGGCGCGTCGTGCTCATCAAGAGCCTGCACACGAACAACAGATTCTATGCGCTCGTAGAGCCGGAGCGTGGAATTCGCAATGCCGACGCGATTGCAAATATCCCTGACGATCTGCTGCTCGGCATCGCTTATCCCTGTCTGGAAGACGGTCTGAACGATTTCGCCGTCATACGCACCACGTTCGAGACTCTCGACCTCTTTCCCGAAGACGATCCTATTCGCGAGGAGATGATGGAGATCGTCAACGACGCGCGCGGCAATCTGCTGCGCCGCCTCCATGAACTCCACGACAAAATCGCGTCCAGCCGGGCGCATTTTCTCGGCACCGACTACGATGAGTTCAAATCGTATGCGATGAATCTCGTCCATCGCGGCTATCCGCGCCGGAACCTCGACAACATGATGAAGCTGAACGTCTTCAGCTCGGTCGCAGAAGCGGAGGGGCTGAACGAGTCGAACGGCCTGAACTATTTCTTCGAGTTTCAGTATATCGACGGCGAGGCGCTGGCCGCGCTTCCTGCCCGGCAGTTCATCGTCGGGCTGTTCGCGGAGGTGATCCGCAGCGTACAGAACGATGCGAACTACACGGGCAAATACCCGTTCGACAAAAATGTGTTTCAGAAGTTCATCGCGGTGATGTTCGTCAACTACGCGACCACCAATCCGATGTTCTACGGGATCAACAAGGGCGATTACGGCGTCTCCAGCGACAAGAATATGGACGAGACACCGCTCTACATGGCGATCAGCAAAGAGCTGCTGGAGATCGAATCGCAGCTCTGGGAAGAGACCAATCCTTTTGCCGGAGCGCCGACGGTGGCCACGCCCGACGAGACGATGGGAATGCCCGATTTTGCCAGCGCGCCGCCCCTGCCGGTCGGCGACGTGCCCGATCCCGGCGTCGGCAGCGCCTCCCTGCAGGGCCGCGTCTCCTTCGAGCAGGCGGGCGCTATGCTGCCGCATGAACTGATCAATGAAGAGGTGCTCCTGGGTCCGATCACTTCCCTCTGTTCCGCAGCGCAGCTGCTGATGCGCAAAAACGACCCCGAAACGCAGCGGTTCGCCCGTGTCATTCTGGCCGACGCCTCGAAACTGGTGGACGAGCTGAAACGTCTGGGCATCGTGTCGCCTCTCGCCAACGACCCAGGAGCCTGCTGATTTCGTAACTTCATACTGGACTTAGAAAAAGGGAAAAGTCACACGCTTTTCCCTTTTTCGCTGCTGAAGACAGGAGCACGTTCGGACGCGCTTTTGCCAGGACGCGTTTTCGGCCTCTTCTCGGAGCGGAAGGGGGAACTAACCGCAGGCCGACAGACGTTCTCTTTGCAGAGAGTAAGCTGAGAGCTTGTATCGAGAGAACAGCTGCGGCGCTGTCGTGGAATGCCTTCCCGCGCACAAGGAAAGACATCGTATTCGGGCTTTTGATGCGACGCTTGACAAAGCTTGCGGACAGAAGCTAAAATAGTCCATCTTCTCTCTGGTACTTGAGGTGAAATAGAGCCGCGCCACCACGCGCACAGGGCGCTCATTCGATACGGCAGGCCGCTGAAAGATGCGCTGCGGCAGAAAATGGGACGTTCCGGTGCAGAGTGTGGCTCGTTTTTTATGTGGCGGATGCCGCCGCTTCGCCTGTGCTGCCTGCGTGACGATTCCCAATCCGGGCCTCTGCCTGGACTGCGAGTCCTGACAGACAGGCATTTCCCGGCACGACTGCACAAAAGGGTTTTCTCTGTGCAGCGGTGCCTTGTTGTTTCTTCTGAAAGCAATCCCTGAATGGCCAGGTTCGGATACAGTGGTGATGGACTCAGGAATCGGCTCGGAGACTCAACGGCCCGAAAACCCCTTCGGACGGTGAATCGTTGAAGACGCGCGTAGAACTAACACAACCAACTATTATAGATCAGGCTGTCATCACCGCTCCGCAGGTGACTCTGCGGAGTTCCCAATATGCGGTTTCTCTCAGCTCCGTACGTACTGCGATCCGTTCGTCCCAGCGCTATCTGCTGGATCGACAGGAGCCAGGCGGCTACTGGGTAGGGGAACTCGAGGGCGACACGATTCTGGAGAGCGAGTATATTCTGCTGCTCCAGTTTCTGGGCAGGCGTGATCCGGTCAAATTCCGCAAACTCGCCGCCTATATCCAGCGCGGACAGCATCCGGACGGCCACTGGTCGATCTATCCCGGCGGTCCGCCCGATGTGAGCGCCTCGGTGAAAGCCTATTTTGCCTGCAAACTGGCCGGGTACAAAGGCAGTGAACCGTTTATGCGTCACGCGCGCCGCACCATTCTCGAACAGGGTGGCGTCACCCACTGCAACACCTTCACCAAACTCTACCTCTCCATGTTCGGACAGTACGACTGGCAGGGCGTGCCCACCATTCCGCCGGAAGCTGTGCTGATGCCGAAATGGTTCTACTTCAATATCTACAATATGTCCTCCTGGTCGCGGGCGATCCTGGTGCCCCTGGCCGTGATGAACGCTACCAAGCCGCAGCGCCCCATTCCCGATAACGCCCACATCGACGAACTGTTCGTCGATGGACGCGACCGGAAGCGGATGCGCCTGATGTGGGACAAGAAGCCGATCACCTGGCGTAACGTCTTTCTGGTCATGGACAAGCTGCTCAAACTCTACGACGCCAGCCCCGTCAAACCGTTTCGTAAACTGGCCCTGGAGCGCTCCCTGCGCTGGCTGCTGGAGCGGGAAGAGAACAGCGGCGGCCTGGGCGCGATCTTCCCCGCCATGACCCACGCCATCATGGCCTACAAATGCATGGGCTTGTCCGACAATCATCCCGCGATCTGCAAAGAGCTGGCCGAACTCGCCGCCTTCGAGATCGAAGAGGGTGAGACTATCCGGCTCCAGCCCTGTGTCTCCCCCGTCTGGGACACCGCGCTCGTCATCAACACGCTGATCGACAGCGGCTGGCCCGCCGACAGCGATGCCGTCCGCCAAGCGGCGGAGTGGCTGCTCTCCAAACAGACCACGAAAAAGGGCGACTGGGCCGTAAAAGTGCCGAATGTGGAGCCAGGCGGCTGGTACTTCGAGATGGAGAACGAATACTATCCCGATGTAGACGACACGATCATGGTGATGATGGGCCTCTACAAGGCTTACTGTCCTGCCGGCGACCACTGGACCGAGGCGCCCGAACATGTCCGCACCTCTATGCGCAAAGGCCTTGACTGGGTCTTCGCCATGCAGAACAAAGACGGCGGCTGGGGCAGCTTCGACAAGGATAACAACAAGACGCTGTTTCAGTACGTGCCCTACGCCGACCACAATGCTATGCTCGATCCCTCCTCCGCCGACATCACGGCGCGAACGCTGGAGATGTGCTCCTATTTCAGTATCGGCAAGAGCGATCCGCGTGTGCGCCGCGCCATCGCCTACCTCTATCACGAGCAGGAAGAGGATGGCTCCTGGTTCGGACGCTGGGGCGTCAACTATCTCTATGGAACCTGGCAGGTGCTGCGCGGTCTGGCCTGCATCGGCGAAGACATGAAATCCCCGCGCATTCAGCGCGCTGCGCGCTGGCTGCATTCGGTACAGAATGAGGACGGCGGCTGGGGCGAGACCTGCGCCTCCTATGTCCCCGATCATCCGAAAGCCGACGGCCCCTCCACACCCTCGCAGACGGCCTGGGCCCTGATGGGGCTGTTCAACGCAGGCGATCTGGAGAGCCCCTTCGTCAAACGCGGCATCGAACATCTGATCAACGGCCAGGACGCCAACGGCACCTGGGAAGAAGAGTGGTTTACCGGCACCGGCTTCCCGCGGGTCTTCTACCTGCGGTACCACTACTACAAACACTACTTCCCACTGTGGGCGCTGGCGCAGTATCACACCTTTACGACCGGCGAACCGCCAGACCCCCGGGTGGAAGAGCTCGCCGCCAGCGGACGATTCGCCAACCTGGAAGTGTGAGTCGGGTATACTCTGCTGGTCTATGGATTTTTGCAGGGGAGAGAGACGACGGACGACGCAAGCGTGACGCAGGGGCGAGCCGCGACATTGGAAGGCCTTACCAGGCGCGGGCACGACAACAATTTCGACGTTCTGCGCCTGTTCTGGGCGGTCGCGGTGCTGTTTTCCCACTGCTTCGCGCTGCCGCAGGGAGGCAACCGTCACGAGCCGCTGGCCATGCTGACCAACGGGCAGACGACGTTCGGGAGTCTGGCGGTCGATGCGTTCTTCGTCATCAGCGGTTTTCTGATCACGCAGAGCTGGCTGCGCAGCAAAGGCCCCGGCGACTATCTGCGTAAGCGTGTGCTGCGCATCTATCCCGGCTTTCTTGTCGCGGCCCTGTTCTGCGCCCTGATCGTAGGGCCGCTGGCCTCGGCTTCGATGACGGCCTACCTGCAGGGTTTTCATCTCAGACTGGCGGCGCGGTTTGTCTGGAGTGTCCTGACCCTGAGCCAGCTGACGCTCCCTCCGGTCTTTATGCACCTGCCCTCGTATGGCGAGATCAACGGCTCCCTCTGGACGATCCGCTACGAGTTCTGGTGTTATCTGTTCCTGGCCGCGCTCGGAGTGCTGGGCCTGCTGAAGCGGCGCGGAGCGGCCGCAGGACTGTTTCTGCTGGTCCTGCTGCTCCACACGGCGCAGGAGTGGCACTATCCCGGCATAGGGCAGGGGAATGATGTTTTCAAAGCGGGCCTCCTGCATGGCAGAGAGATCCCGCTGCTCGGAAATCTGGACCGGTGGCCGCGTCTGCTGGCCTTTTTTCTGGCAGGGACCGTCTGCTTTCTCTATCGAGAGCAGATCCCGCGTTCGCCGCGTCTGGCGGTGGTGTCCGTCCTGCTGCTCGCGTTCTGCTTCCGCTGGGGCCTGAATGCGCTGCTGCCGCTCTGCGGAACTTACCTGCTGCTCTATGCCGCCGGCAGCCCGAGGCATATTGGGAAGGCGCTCACGCAGCGCGCCGATCTGTCTTATGGCATCTATCTCTACGCCTATCCGGTGCAGCAGCTGCTGATTCTGTTTCTGGGGGCGCAGATCAACCCGTTTGTGCTGTTCGTCCTGGCTCTGCCGACCGTCTCTGCGGCGGCGTGGCTGAGCTGGAAACTGGTGGAACAGCCGGTCCTGCTCCGTAAAAAGCAGACCTGACGACCTATTCGGGCTCCGGCCCTTACGATTGAAGTGACAGAGAAGGAGTTACTATCGCGATGCGTTACCCTATCGGTTTCACGATTGCACAGGCCAAATATCGGCACAAAATGGAGCGAAGCGGCCATAAACG
>JAYTGR010000074.1:0-2684 GCA_043733205.1 Chthonomonadaceae bacterium | reverse complement strand
GCTGATTGTCCGGCGAGAAGATGGGCGTTCCGCCCGGCTCTCCGGTGGTCGTCAGTGGAACGTTCATCCCGGTATTGAGGGAGCCAAGCGCATAGTTCCCATTGAGCTGGACGGCGACCAGGCCGCTGTCCGGAGAGATGCCGTATACCGTTGCGATCGCTCCGGGCGGGGTCACCGACTGGGCGCGCTGCGAGATGTCATCGAAGTCTATTTTGACGTCTTTGCTGCGGTCGCCGGGGGCCGGTTTGGCGTCGGGGGCGGCGGCATCGGGATTTTCCAGATTCAGTTTGAACAGACCGGGCAGAACGTTGCGATCCGAGAGAAACAGCAGCTTCTTCCCGTCCGGCGTAAACAAGGGCTCACTGTAGCGGCCTGGGTACCGGGTCACGTTGACCGCCTCGCCGCCGACGGTGGGAACGACCCAGAGATCCTGATCCTCATAACGATCGGTGCGTATGAAAGCCAGCCATTTGCTGTCCGGCGACCAGCCATGCCCTGTGATGCCGAGGCCATAGCCCTCGTTGTTGATGCCGTTGCCGACTGCGACGCGCCGGGCAGGAGCGCTGCCGTCCGCCGGAGCGACGTAGAGGCCCGGCTGCGTGCCTGCCTTCACGAAGGAGACGGATTTGCCATCCGGTGCATAGTGCGTATCGCTCTCCGTGTCGGCATCGTTGGTGATCCGGGTGAGCGCTTTCGTTTTGGTATCGATCACATAGACATCGGTCTGATTGCCCCGGTCGGAGATCGTGACGAGCTTGGAGCCATCGGGCGACCACGCGAAATCTTCGTAATGCCCGTCGTTCGGCGTCAGCTGGGCGGCGGTCCCGCCGCTGGAAGGCATCAGCCAGAGAGCGCCCTTCATCAGCAGAGCGAACTGTTTGAAATCGGGGGACATCTCGCCGCCGTCGCTTGCGGTCAGCGTCTGCCGTTCCGTGTTGTTGACCCGGTCATCGGTGCGGATGATGGTGCTGACTTTGTGGGCGTCGGCGCCGTCGAGATGCACTGTGTAGATGTCGCCGTTGTAGAGGTAGGCGATCAGGGAGCCGTTGCGGGCGATGGCCGGGAAACGCACTGCGTCGGTGGTGTAACGCGTGATCGGTTTGGGATCGCCCCCGCTGACCGGAACGCGCCACAGGTTCGGCGTCTTACTGTCGCCGTTCAGTGTGGTGATGAAAACGGAGCGGCTGTCCGGGCTGAAGAGCGGCCAGAACTGCTGTGCATCGGATTTCAGCACGGCATGAGTGGCGCTGGTCGCGAGGTCTTTGACCACGACACTCGCCGCCGCGCTGCCGCGATACCAGGGCCGCGACCACGGAAAACCGCCGCGCACGTAGGCGAGAGTCTTACGATCCGGGGAGAGGACAGGGTAGCGCAGCGCCTCGTTGTCGCTGGCAAGCTGTTTGAGTGCGCGGGTATGCAGGTCAATGGTGAAGAGGCTGAGGGTGCGGGTATCGCGCTGGCTGTAGAAGAGCAGTTTCGAGCCGTCGTCCGTCCAGTCCGTCACGAGGTTGAGGCCTGCGTAGGCCGTGACCTGCCGCACTTCGCCGCCGGTCGAGGGAATCAGGAAGATGTCCGCGTGTCCGTTGCGAAAACTGGAAAAGGCGATCCATTTCCCATCCGGCGACCAGCGCGGCGAGTAGTCGATGGTCTCGTGGATCGTCAGGCGCGTAGCGACTCCGCCTGCCGCTGGAACGGTCCAGAGGTTGCCGAGATAGGTGAAACAGATCGTTTTGCCGTCCGGGGAAGGCGAGGGCCAGGTAACGCCGTGCGCCAGCTTGTCGGTCGGCGGCGCGAGCAGATCCTGCGTGATCTTCGGCGGCGCGGTAACGGTGGACGGCGGGGCGGCGGCGGGCGTCTGGACGGCGCGCGCGGCAGGAAGGCCATACACGGCTGTCAGCCCGATGAAAAGGGAAGCGACGGCGCGGTGTCGCGTCGTCACGGGAAAAGACGTCATCAGCGTTGGCTCGCTTTCGTGGTCCGAGGAGGCAGGAAGAGGGGATATTTCCTCCGTCGGAGAGTTCGCATGGTAATGATAAGCAATCAGGATTGACGTTACGAAGGCGCAGAAGTTACGCTCTCTTCCACGCCCGATGTCGTTCCATCCGAAGGATGGCCCGCCGAAGCCTCGCGGCGAAGGATAACACCTTGAAACCCGTCCTCTTTTATACGTATCATAACTCAGTTTTTAATTCCTTATCGCGGTCATAGCCGACGAAATCGCCGGATTCCAGGTTTGCACTGGCTGGGCTGGGAGCGGGCTGTTCGCCGGTCAGACGCTTGTCGCGGGGGACGGCGACCTCCATGCTGCCGATATGGCGCAGGGGAATCGGCTGAAGGGGCAGAGGATCGGGCAGACCCGTCGCGGCCAGACGGTCGGCGACGTGCGTCTCCAGCATCTGCGTCAGTCGTGTCACGACTTCAGGGCGCTCGGCGGCGGCGTTGTGCAGTTCACCCGGATCGGTCGGCAGATGATACAGTTCCACATCGGAGCTGCCGTGCAGGTCGGGCGTTTCGAGCGGCACGATCAGCTTCCACGTATGGGTGCGGAGGCCGCGCTTCTTCATCCAGGTGTTTTCGGTGATGTAGAGGACGTCGGTCGTGCCGCGCGCGGTGGCGGCAGGCGATTCGATCAGGGGGACCAGGCTGGCGCCGAGCATGCCTTCGCGGACGGCGATCTGCCCCAG
>JAYTGR010000073.1:0-7477 GCA_043733205.1 Chthonomonadaceae bacterium | reverse complement strand
TGCCGGTCGCTGCCACAGGGACGCACCAGCCGGTCGCCTACTCGTTTGTGGACGACGTAGTGCCGGTGCTGTCGCGTCTGGGATGCAGTCAGGGAACGTGTCACGGGGCGGCGGCAGGCAAGGGCGGATTTCGGCTGAGTCTGCGCGGCTACGCGCCGGAGCTGGACATCGTCTCTATCACCCGCCAGCTGGGCGGGCGGCGCATCAGCCGGGAGGAGCCGGAGAACAGCCTTTTTCTGCGTAAGCCGCTTGCGGAGGTGGCCCATCGCGGCGGCAAGCGGCTCGATAAAAACTCCCGTGAGTATGCGGTCCTGCTGGGCTGGCTGAAGGACGGGACGCCGGGGCCGACCGGCAAAGAGGCCGCGCTGGCGAAGCTGGAGATCCTGCCCGGCGACCGGCAGATGAAGCCGATGGAGAAGCAGCGCCTGCTGGTGCGCGCGACTTTCGCGGATGGCCGCACAGAGGATGTCACGGATCGGGCGATCTACAACAGCAACGACGTGGCGCTGGCGACCGTGGACGAGAGCGGACTGGTCACGATGCAGCGGGCCGGTGAGACCGCCGTTACCACGAAATACATGGACAAGATGGCGGTGGTCCGCGTCCTGTCGCCTTTCAGCCAGAAGGTTTCGGACGCGGCCTTTACCGCTTCCAACAACTATATCGACCCGCTGGTCAACGCCAAACTGAAGCAGCTGCATATCGAACCGTCCGGTCTCTGCACCGACGACGAGTTTCTGCGGCGCGCCTTTCTGGATGCCATCGGCACCCTGCCGACCACGGACGAGGCCCGCGCCTTCCTGGACTCGAAAGATGCGCAGAAGCGCGGCAAGCTGGTGGATGCCCTATTGCAGCGCCCGGAATACGGCGAAATCTGGGCCTTGAAATTTGGGGATCTGTTTGTGCTGCGCCGGGAGTATATGCATCGGAAGTACGCCATGCTGATGCAGCAGTGGCTGGCCGAACAGTTCAACACGAACCGACCCTGGGATAAGATCGTGACCGACATCCTGACGGCGAGCGGCGATCTGGAGACCCATCAGGGCGGCTACTTCTTCGTCAGCCGCACCCCGCAGAAACCGGGACAGGGCTACTGGGTGCGCGCTTCCGAGCCGACTGCCGAGATGACCGTGCAGGTGTTTCTGGGCGCGCGCATTCAGTGCGCCAAATGCCACAACCACCCGACCGAACGCTACACACAGGACGACTACTACCACTACACCGCGCTCTGGCAGCAGTTGGCGGGCGGCGGCGCAAACGACGACGGTGTGCCGGAAAAACTGGTCTCCCTGGACAAAAGCGACATCCGACAGCCCCGCACCAACGATGTCATGATCCCGCGACCCCTCGACCGCTCCGACCTCGGCTTCGCCAAAGACGAAGACCGCCGCATCAAGGCGGCGGCCTGGATCGTGCATCAGGACGACTTCGCCCGCAACATCGTGAACCGCTACTGGGCGCGCTGCTTCGGCATGGGCATCGTCGAACCGGTCGACGACATCCGCAGCACCAACCCCGCGAAAAACGAGCCGCTGATGCACGCGCTCTGCGACGACCTGCGCAGACACAGCTGCGATCTAAAATACCTGCTCGGCACGATCATGAAGTCGCGCACCTACCAGCTGACCGCGATGCCGAACCGCAGCAACCGGATCGATACGCACCTCTTCTCGCACTATCCGGCCCGCCGCATCAACGCCGAAGAGCTGCTGGATGCGGTAGCCCAGGTGAGCGGCGTTCCCGACAAGTTCGACGGAATGGGCCTCGGCGCGCGCGCCTGCGAACTCGCCGATACGGAGATCCCCTCGCTCATGCTCGACACCCTCGGCAGACCGCCCCGTGTCCAGCCCAGCGACTCCGAACGCACCTGCAGCCCGGCGATCAGTCAGGCCCTGGCGTTCCTGAACAGCGAGTTCATCCAGCAAAAGATCAAATCCTCCGACTGCGTTCTGAACCCACTGCTCAAATCCGGGAAGCCGGACGCCGAGATACTGGACACGCTCTATCTCTCCGCGCTCTCCCGCCATCCCAGCCCCGCCGAATCGACGGCGCTGCTGGACGCCTTGAAGCAGTCACCGAAGCGGGAAGAAGGTTTTCAGGACATCCTCTGGGCGATCCTGAACAGCAAAGAGTTTCTCTTCAACCACTAAAATGGCACGCGTGCAAAAGGAGCCGCCTTTCAGCGGCTCCAGTCATGGTGACTTGTCCTGTCTGGAGGACATCGGAGGTTCGGGTGACCATAGATCCTCCTTAGTCCGGCAGATCGGCGTAGGTGGGCAGGTAGTCGCGCCAGATTTCGTTCCTGCGCCCGACAATGTACTTGGTCAAGCTGATGTAAGGTACATAGTGGGGGCGGCGGGGCGGGCGCATCAGGCGCATGCCGATCTGGTGAGCCAGTTTGTCGCTCTTCTTCATGTTGCACCTGCGGCAGCAGCAGACCAGGTTTTCCCAGGCCGCGCCCCCGCCCGCCCGCTTGGGAATGACGTGGTCGATGGTCAGGTCTTTGCTGGCCGCCCCGCAGTATTGGCAGGTGTAGTTGTCGCGCGCAAAAATGGTGCGCCGCGATAGTTTTAACTCCGGCATCGGCCGCTTGACATGTCCGCGTAACTTCACGACGGTCGGCGTCGGAAACTTCCCGTCGCTGCCCAGGGTGCCAGCCTCGTCATCTGCGTGCAAAACATCTGCTTTGCCTAAGTAGAGTAAGACGACCGCCCGCCGTAAATTACAGACATTCAGCGGTGTCCAGTCACTGTTGAGTACCAGTACTTCTCGGTTCATGGTGTCCGCGTTCCCCTTTCGTTCCTAGTAAAGAGCGTCCCGTCTCCAGCGAGCCATCAAAAGACAAGACCCGCCTCTGCGTAAGCACAGAGCGGGTCATGGTCTCGCCGAAGCGGGATGGAATACATGATGCGGGTGGTGGAGATGACTCAGACTGTCAGGCAGCATCGTCAGTCTCCGGCATACGCGCCAGCACACTTTCCATACAGGCGTCAGCTGACGTTGCTGTAAGAAATGTGTCCGAACGGCATATGGGGGTTGCTCTGAACTCCACTGCATTTGACAGCACTCCACCGGTCCAAAGTTGCACGATCTGCACAGCGAACTACGCCATTGCGTAAAAAGGATACTCTAGTATATCGAATCCTTCCCGTCTCTGTCAAGCGCGCGTTTTATTGCGCTCTCGAAACGGGGGCAGCAAGGAATTCAGCCCTCCGACGCGGAACCATAGGTCTGTCTCGCGGTCCTCATCTGCACACGCTTAACCCCAAAAGCACAGGTAAATTCTTATGCGTCGATCACACCGTCAATTCGACATACTGCGTAAAACCAGCAAAACAGAATCCATCGCTGTTCTGCTGTCCGTCCTGTTGTTATACGCACCTGCTTCCCGGTCGTTAGCACAGACCACTGTTACCCGCCCTGCCTATACCGCTTCGCTCGATGCCAACGGGGCGCTGACTTCCCTCCGTATGGCGAATACCGAGCTGGTCGGGAAGCCGCTGGAGTTCTGCATGGGCATCCGATGGACGCTCGACCATGTCGAAAAGCCCCGCGAGAACGAGATCCATTTTTTCCTCAAAAGCGACAAGGGAACCGGGGAGCTGGACTATCGCTTTGAAGAGAAACGCGTGGTTCTGACCATGCGCCATAAAACGGGCGGGTTTCAGAGCTGGCAGATCGGCTTCGGCGACGATACGCTCGGGATCGAGAATCTGCAGGACACCCGTGTCGACAGCGCCGAGACACTGCGCTATGTCGAGCGCGGAGATATCCGGCCCACCCCGGTCCTCTCTCTGGCCCGGACTCAGCGCCTGCGTCTGCACCTGCGCTGCGGCGCGAAGATCCTCTTCTGGCACGACGGCTGGGGGGCGCCCTTCAATATCGACGAGACAGGCAGCGTGGGCGGAACGACCTATCATCGCAGTCTGTTCGAAAACGACCGGCCGATGCGGATCTATTTTGCGCTGGACGCTCCGCCTGCGCAGACGCTGCAGCCTGCGCCCGGCTTTACGCCTCTCGGGGATGCCTTCGCCAGCCTCAACCCTGCCGGCAGTCCTGTTCCCTTCACGCTCAGGTTTCCCGACCCGATGGCCGCCCGACTGCAGGCCGCGCAGCGATGGAGGGTCTCGTGGACCGTGAGCGACTTTTTCAATCGTTCTGCGGGACATGGCAGCAGGGAGTTCGATGCCGCCGAGGCGCAAAAGACAAAATCGGCAGCGCTGCGCATCCCTGTCACAACGCCGGGCTGGTACAGCGTGCTGTTCACGCTGACACCTGTCGGCGCGGTCACGCCTGCGGTCGCGCCCTCGGAATACCGGACGCGCTTTGCAGTCGCAGAGAGGTCTGCGGCAATCCCCAATCCGCCGGTGAAGCGCGCCGAACCGCTCTCGGTCTATGGCTATGCCGCTCTCATGGGCCTCACCGGGATGCGGGAGAGCCACACGATGGGGGAGTTCTTTCCCGAACGCGGCAGGACCGACTGGAAACGCTTGGACGACGTGATCGACAATGCCAGCCGCGAGTCGAAACGCTGGGGCGTCACGTGGTTCTTTCAGGCCAACGAGAAGCCGGCATGGTGCAGCCCTGCCGACTACGAGCAGCTGGCTTTCGAGATGGTAAACCACTGCAAAGATCGCTGCCACGTCTGGGAGGTCGAGAACGAGCCGAACGGCCGCTACTCGCCCGACGACTATGCGAACAAGGCATTCCTGCCCTTCGCAAAGGGCGCAAAACGCGCCGATCCGGGCTGCACCATTCTGGGTCCGGCCTGTGTCTCCGTCCCCAATTCGATCCGGTTTGTCGAAGCTTTGAAGCAGGCAGGCGCACTCCCGCTTCTGGGCGGCATTTCGACCCACACCTACATGGGGCCGGGGGAGCCCTGGGAACTGTTCGGCAACCCGCAGTATTTAGAGAAGCTGCACGCGTTCGCCCCTTCCCTTCCGCTCTGGCAGACCGAACAGGGCTACACCTGGAATCATACCAGCCGTCAGGAACAGGCTAGGTATGCCGTGCGTCAGTATCTGAACGGCTTCGCCGCCGGGATCGCCAATGCGCATCACTACTATTTCTACACCGTCCACAACGGTTTCGAGCCCTGGTATCTGGCCGAGTCGCCGGGTGGAGACACAAACGCGGACGCCGGTACGCTGGAGCCGGCCGGGGCGGCTCTGCGCGTTTTGAACGCGCAGACCGCCGGACGCACGGTCGGAAGGCGCAGAGAGCTGCTGCCCGGTGTCTACAGTCTGCGCTTCTCCGGCCCAAAAGACGATGTCGTTGCGCTCTGGACCCTCGACTTCCCAATCGTTCTCTCTCTGCGCAGCACTTTTCACGCTGTGACCCGAATCGACGGCGCGCCCATGAAGTTTGTCCTTCAGGGAGGCAGCGCGCTCGTTCCGGTCAGCGGTTACGCGATCTATCTGCGGGTTGCGAAAGGCGAGTCCCTGGCTCTTGCCAGCCCGCGCACTTTCGGCACAAACTATGCTTCTGCGGCTCTGGGTGCGGCGATTCACGCCTCCTCCGAGACCCCCGCCCATCCCGCCGCGCATGCGATAGACGGACGCTGGGCGATGCGTGATGCCGCGCCCGGCCTGCTGGAACGGACCTATTGGGAGGCCGCAGCGCTGGGAGCCTCGCCGGAAGCGCCGCAGTGGCTGCAGGTCGATTTCGCTCAGCCCCGCCTCATCGACCGGTCGCTGCTGCTCACGCCTCTGCCCGCTGTCGATGGCGGCGTCCCGCGTGACTATACGGTTCAGATCTCCGACGACGGTGCGCGCTGGCGAACCGTCGCACAGGTGAAAGACTGGGTCGGATGGTCCGGTTATCTGACGTTCCCGCCCGTCCGCACGCAGCACGTCCGCCTGCTCATCACCCGTCTCAACGACGGCTGGCATCTGGAAGGCGCCTGGCGCTTCATGGTCAGCGACGAGTTCACGCGTTATACCAGTCTGCAGTGCCGGGTGCTCGACTGGATGGTTTTTGGCCCGTAGGATCCAGGGACGCAGTCCCTCGCGGCACGTTTATACCGCAGGAACACAATCAGGAGTTAAGAATTGGCTCAATCGTCGCCGTTACCGCAACCCATTTCCGAACCCTCTGTACCGGAGGGAATACCGTCCAAGCCCCGCTGGTTCAGCCTGCGCGTCATGGTGCTGGCGCTGCTGCTCGCGCCGATTACCGCTTACTGGTCGGCCAGTCAGCTGATCGACGTCATCTTCTCGCTGATGGTCCCGCCCGTGATTTTGACGCTGGTCGTCGCCATGGCAAATCTGGTGGTACGGCGCATCGCTCCGAAATATGCCCTGACCGAAGGCGAACTGATCATCTTCTACGCCATGCACGCGGTCATGGGAGCGATCGGCGCCGAATGGATGGACTTCATCAATCCGTATATCCACGCCTACGCACTCTATCATGGCCAGGATTCGCGGTTCGACAAGTATATCAATCCCTATACAAGCCACTGGTTCTTCATCCAGCCGGAAGATGCGGACAAGTACACGGACTATCGCAACGGAGGCTATGGTTTCCGCCATTTCATCACGCGCCTGCCCCTCTGGTGGCGCTTTATCTTCTCCTGGACAGTGCTGGTCACGCTGATCTGCGGAGCGATGCTCTGCATCAACAGCCTGATGCGCGACGAGTGGACGAACCGCGAGAAACTGGCCTTTCCGATCATTCAGATGCCGATGGCGATCGTGCAGATGGGCTCGGGCCGCTCGAAACTCTGGCAGAGCAAACTCTTTGTCATCCCGTTTGCGATCATGTTCCTCATCGACATGATCAACGGCTTCCACTTCATCTATCCCTCGCTGCCGCTGATCAATGTGCGCTTTCTCGGCGATCTCTCTCAATTTTTCCAGAGCCCTCCCTTCAATGCCATCGGCTGGACTCCTATCGGCATCTTTCCTTACATGGCCGTGATCGGTTTCTTTATGCCGACCGATCTGCTGTTCTCCTGTATCTTCTTCTTTTTCTTCCGCAAAGGAATGCAGGTTTTCACCTACGCGATCGGCTATACGCAGAGTGCGGGCGCGTTCGGCGGCGGCGGACTGATCCCTGGACCGCCTTACTTCAGCGAGCAGTCTTGGGGCGCTTTTCTGGCGCTGTTCTGCACCTCTATGTGGGTGGCGCGCAGCTATCTGGGCGAGGTCTGGCAGCAGATCCTGCACGGCGGCGGCGACAGGCGCGCCGTGCCGCATCGGCTGGCATTCGCAGGTCTGATCCTCAGTGTCGGGGGCATCGGGGCGATCGGGCTTTTTATCGGCATCCCCCTCTGGATGGTCGGCTTCGAGACGGCGCTGTTCCTGGCATTCAGCGTGGCGCTGACCCGAATGCGCGCGCAGATCGGCGCCCCGTCGCACGAGATGGCCTACATGGGGCCGAACCAGCTGCTGGTGGATTTCGCCGGCACCGGCGCACTGTCGCAGGCCGGGATCAGCCGCATGGTGACCACCTTTTTCATCTTCAACCGTATTCA
>JAYTGR010000072.1:0-7489 GCA_043733205.1 Chthonomonadaceae bacterium | reverse complement strand
TTCGATAGTCAGTGACATCGTTGTTTTACTCCTTCATGTAAGGTCTTATTTGACCCCATTTCAGCACAGAATATTGCAGTACACAGTTTTTAAGGCTGTACCGACTGCATTTCGGCCCAGTTGGAGCCGGATTTGGCGTCGGTGCGGAGGGGAACATCCAGAGGATAGGCGGCTTCCATGCGGCGCACTATGAGCGGCGTCAGGGCGGCGACGGCCTCCTCTGCGACTTCGAACAGCAGTTCGTCGTGGACCTGCAGGAGGAGTTTGCAGCCGTTGTCCGGTTCGGTATGCAGCCAGTCCGCGACGGCGATCATGGCGAGCTTCATGATGTCGGCGGCGGTGCCCTGTATCGGCATATTGACGGCGGCGCGCTCCGCGAACTGGCGCATGTTGTGATTGCCGCTCTGGAGTTCCGGCACATAACGGCGGCGGCCGAGCAGAGTGCTGACATAGCCCTGCCGATGCGCCTGCGCCGTCGTCTCCTCCACGTACTGTTTCACCCCCGGCAGACGATCAAAATAGTCTTTTATCCACTGGTTGGCGGTGGATGTATCGACGCCCAGCGTCGCCGCCAGCGCGAAGCCGCTCTGCCCGTAGATGACCGCGAAGTTGATGGTCTTGGCCTGCCGCCGCTGGTCGGGCGTGACCTCTTCCAGTGGCACGCCGAACACGGTCGCGGCCGTGGTGGCATGCACGTCGGCATTCAGCTGGAACGCGTGTGTCAGCGCTGGGTCCTGTGTGATGTGCGCCAGAATGCGCAGTTCGATCTGAGAGTAGTCGCAGGAGAGCAGACAGCGGCCTTTTGGGGCGATAAAGGCGCGCCGAATCTCGCGCCCAGCGTGGGAGCGCACGGGGATATTCTGCAGATTGGGGTCGGAGGAGCTGAGGCGGCCCGTGCTCGCGACCGTCTGATTCAGGGAAGTATGAATGCGCCCGGTCGTCGGGTTGACGAGGCGGCCGAGCGCATCGGCATAGGTGGATTTCAGCTTCGCCACCTCGCGCCACTCCATGATCCTGCGTGCGATCACATGCTCGCCTGCCAGCTGCTCCAGCAGATCCGCTCCCGTCGAGTAGCCTGTCTTGGTCTTCTTCCCCGTCGGCAGTTTCAGCTTCTCGAACAGGATCGTCTGCAGCTGTTTGGTCGAGCCGATCGCGAACTCTTCCCCGGCCAGTCTGTAGACCTCCTGCGCCAGCGCCCCCATATCCGTCGCCATGCGGTCTGCCAGTGTGCCCAGGTAGCGGCTGTCCACCAGCAGACCGATCTGCTCGATCTCCGCCAGGATCGGCACCAGCGGCATCTCCATCGTGTTCAGGATCGAGGTCATGCCCAGTTCGTCGAGCGCGTGGCGCTGGGGCGCGGCCAGCGCGAAGATCAGCGCTGTCTCCCGTGCCAGTGTCTCCTGTGGGGCGAAAGCGTCGTCGGTGTCGAGGCGCACGTCGAGGTAGGTCTCCGCCAGATCCATCAGCGGATAGGAAGACCGCCCCGCATTCAGCAGATAGGCGGCGATCAGAGTATCGAAGACGAAAGGGGTGGGGTGCAGCCCGAGCCGCTCCAGCAAAATCTCTGCGAACTTGACGTTGTGCCCGACCTTGTGAATATGCGCGCTTTCCAAAAGCGGACGCAGAGCGTCGAGTGTGGCAGCAAACTCCGCACTCGGCAGCGAATCGGCCGAGTCGTCGCCGCCGAACAGGCCGCCGAGGCCGCCCGCGTCGGCTCCGGCGGTTCGAGCCTGAATGGGCACATAGTAGCCCACTTCTCCCGAAGGCGCAAAGGAGATTCCTTTCAGCTCCGCCAGCATGGGCAGCGTATGCGTCGCCTCGACCTGCAGGGCCACCGTGCCGCTGCGCTGGGCCGCTGCGACAGCGTCCTGAAGCTCCTCCGCAGAGCGCAGCCATACCGTCTGCGCCACGAAGGCATCAGCCGGCGCGCGCTTCTCCAGATTCTCCAGCGGTGCAGGCGCTGCAGACCCTGCAGGGCGCGGAATACGGCCCTGCAGCGATTTGAACTCAAGATGCGTGAACATGTCCCGCAGGCGCTGACGGTCGGCGTCGGTCGGCGCATAGGGGCGAATGGCAAACTCCACCGGCACATCGCACACGATCGTCGCCAGCCGCTTCGAGAGCCGCGCCTGGTCGCTGTTGGCTTCCAGGGCGGCGCGCGCCTTGGGCGGCGTCACCTCCGCGACATGCTCCAGCAGGTTCTCCAGCGTATCCCACTTCTGCAGGAGGGCCGTCGCGGTCTTATCGCCGATACCGGGCACACCGGGAATGTTGTCCGAGGTGTCTCCAACCAGCGCTTTCCAGTCTGCGATACGCTCCGGCCCGATGCCGTAGCGTTCCCGCACCGCTTCCGCGTCGTACACCTTGACATCCGAGACGCCGCGCATCGTCATCTGCACCGTCACGCCGTCTCCGACCAGCTGCAGCTGATCCGAGTCGCCCGTCAGGATCGTGACAGCGTAACCTTCGCGCGCACCCTGCGTCGCCAGCGTACCGATCAGGTCATCAGCCTCGTAGCCGCCCACCTCCGCCGACTGGATGGCAAACGCCTCCACCAGATCCCGTGCAGCCGGCATCTGCGCTTTCAGCTGCGGATCGACCTCCGGACGATGCGCTTTATACGCCGCGAACTCCTGCGACCGCAGTGTCTGCTGAGGCGCATCCCAGCAGACCACCATCGCATCCGGTTTCTCGGTATTCAGCAGTGAGAACAGCATGTTCGAGAAGCCGAAAAGCGCACCGGTAGGCCGATTGTCGGTCGTGGAGAGATAGCGTCCTGCGAAAAACGCCCGGAACAGCAGGCTGTACGCGTCTACGAGGATCAGTTTCTTTGGAGGAAAGGCATTGTCCAGGTCCATGCAAAGCTCCCAGACCCGTCTTCGGCACCGAAGAGGGAAGTTTCAAAAATTAAGATGCTTTCAGCCCAAATCAGCGAAAGGGAGATACGTGTCTACTCTATTATGGCATGTTTACAGGCAGGGAAGAAACCGGTTAAGGCCGTTTCTTCCCTGCCTGTTAGTGTAGAATCGAGAGATGTTTTCTTTACGCTGTGACGAGTGTGGGAGATTCTTCAGGGATCTCATCGGAAATGACCACGAACTGTTTGAGGATCGCCTGGCCGAAGGAGGTCGTCAGGGCGACATCGACGGCGTCACGGCCGGTGCCCATGAGGATGCGGCCGATGCGCGGGATGTTGTTGCGCGCATCGAACGTGTGCCACTGGCCCCCGAGATAGACCTGGAACCAGGCAGCAAAATCCATCGCGCCATTGACGGGAACGCCGATATCGGGGATGTAGCCGGTCGCGTATCGGGCAGGAATGTTGAGCGCCCGGCAGAAGGTGATAGCCAGATGCTGAAAGTCCCGGCAGACTCCCGTGCCTTCGTTCAGGACATCCATGGCGGTCTTGGAAGGATGGGTCAGCTGATAGTCGAAGCGCACGTGGGAGTGGACCCAGTCGCACACCTCCTGCACACGGTCCCAGCCCTGCGCCGGGGAAGAGCCGAACAGTTTCCACGCATGATCCGTCAAACGGTCGACCTCGCAATAGCGGCTTGCCATCAGGAACTGCAGAGTCTCGGCCGGCAGCGCCTCCACCGGATGCTGGAAGGCGCTGCGGTCGAGAGGGTCCGGCAGACCGGTATCGGGCACATCCGTCGAACTATGAAAGCGGAAGGCGCCGGCAGGCGCCACGAGCCTGCCGCATCGGTTTCCAAAGGCATCGGTATATTCCTGAATGGGAACCTGCGGGTCGGTCAGGATCTGGTCGGGGACAGCCAGATCGACGCTGCGGGAGGGGTGCAGGCTGAGCAGCACGACCATCGGAGTGGGAGCCGGGAGTTCAAAAACGATATCGTAACCGACGCGAATAATCATGGTTTCTCCTGGGAACACAGGCGACGAGGCCGATTTTGGGCACGAATACCCCCGCAGACAACAGAAGCGGAAGGGCTGTCTGCCCTCCGTTTCCAACACATCAATACGCAGAGAGCGGCCGGAAAGTGCCGGACTATACAGACTATGCTCCCGCAGTCCTGGAGAGAGGACAGCATTCCGTGCCGATTCCAGGGAGCCGCGTCGTGCCGCGGAGGTCCAGCCTGTCCTGTGGCACTGGACAGTACGGCCCCGTTTAAGGTATCTTCCTGAAAGTCTCAGCGTGCAGGCTTCATTTTACCTCTTATTGAGGACAGGAAGAAAGCGGACGCCAAGGGATCGGTTTTGCAGGGAGGATCGCTGTGCGGAAGGGGATTTTGCTGCTGCTGGCGCTGGGCTTAATGACACTATGGGGCTGCCCAAAACGCAAGCATCACGTCATCGATAAGCCAAAGCATCTCTATATCGCGGATACCGTCAATAACCGCATCGTTCGCATCGACGATATGACCGGCAAAGGCTGGAAATCGCTGGGAACGATCGCGAGTCAAGATACCAACCATTTCGATAAACCGCAGGGTCTTTACGTGGACGACGAGGAACCGAACCATATCTATGTCGCCGATACCGGTAACTGCCGTATCGTACGTATGGAGGACATGGCCGGCCTGAACTGGGAGATCTTCGGCCGGCGCGGCGATGGCGCCTCGCAGTTCAATCAGCCGACCTCGATGTGTGTCGATGGCAGCGATCATCTCCATATCTCCGACCGTAACAACGATCGTATTACGTCAACCGATGATATGACCGGAACCCATTGGGTCGAACTCGGCAAACAGGGGTCCGGGCAGCTCCAGTTCAGTTATCCCGCCGCCATCTTCGTAGACGCCTCTGAACATATCTACGTGGCGGACACGATGAACCTTCCGTCCAACATCGTCAACAACCGCATCTCCCGCATGGACGATATGTATGGTCTCAACTGGGTCAGTTTTACAGGGCCTTTTGCCAGCCCCTCGGGCCTCTATGTCGATCACGCGAATCACATTTACGTCACGGACAGTCTCAACGACCGCATCTCCCGCATGGACGATATGACCGGCAAAAACCTCGTTTTGCTGGGCGGACCGGGCGGCGGCCGTCTGCGGTTCAACCAGCCCACCGGCATTTTCGTAGACGACGATGGCCGTATCTATATTGCGGACACCGGCAACGATCGAATCGTACGCATCGACGATATGACCGGCAAAGGCTGGATCACCTTCGGGAATACTGGGAAAGGTGTCGGTCAGTTCAACGCTCCCTCCTCCGTTTTCGTCCGCTGATACCCTGCTCCGCACGGGGCCGGGCATCGGTGAGAATGCCCCGTCCCCGGCCTCTTCCTCCCTTTTCATCGCGATTCACTCCTGCACAGGGCCGAATTCGTTTTTCTGTGTAGCGTCGGGAGCAATACTCCACAATTCTCCTTCTATTTCCACGGCACGATGGTATAATAGATTCGAGCGTTATTTTATGATACTGGCTTCGTCTGTTCTTTTGCCCGCAATGCGGAGCGCCGGAGAGGATCCGTACAGCAATTGAATGATTTCAATCCTGGTTCTGTCATTCCCGTCATGGTGGTCGACGATCATGAAATATGGCGGGACGGTGTGCGCGCTATGCTCGGAGGCACCGAGTTTGAGGTCGTGGGTGAAGCGGCCTCGGGCAAAGAGGCGCTCGAAACTATCGCTGGCATCCACCCCAGGATTGTGCTTCTGGATATTCGGATGGCAGGCGGGGATGGTTTCGAGACTCTGACGGCTCTCAAAAGCTGTTACTCTCAGCTCTCCGTGGTCATGCTGACGAACTATAGCAATCCGACTTTCATGGCACGTGCCGTCGCTGGCGGAGCCTCCGGCTATCTGCTCAAAGGAGTGACTCGTCAGCCGCTCCTCAACGACCTGCGCAAAGTGGCGAATGGAGATACACTGCTTTCACGCGAAGATCTGGTCCACTCCCTGCGCTGCGTCAGCGATAACAGCCACGGGTCGGAAGATCTGGCCGAGCCGCTGACGCCGCGGGAAGTGGAAGTGCTTCGCCTCCTGGCGACCGGACTTTCCAATCGGGATATCGCGTCCCTTCTCTTCATCGGAGAAGGAACGGTCAAGACGCATGTAGAGCACATCATCGGCAAGCTTTCTGTCTCCGACCGGGTGCAGGCGGCCGTCTGGGCAGCCCGGCAGGGTCTGGTCAAAACGCTCTGATCTCTTTTGAGGAGACGCTTAGGCATCCGGGGCAAGGGGTGTGCCTGAGAGTATCGGGGTCACCGTTTCGCGTGGGATCGGAAATACCCCTCTGATCCGGGTGCCTTCGCCGGGCACGCTCCATATTTCCAAATTGCCGTGCAGCAGGTTGGCGCGTTCGGCCATACTGTGCAGGCCCAGATGGTCGTACTCTTTGCGCTTGGTCTGCGCCTCAAATCCTTTGCCCCAATCGCGCACTTCCAGCGTCAGGCGTGCCGAAAGCGTTTTGGTGGCAGCCTCATATCTCAACGACACCTGCACATGGTTCGTTCCCGAGTGCTTACGGGCGTTGGAGAGAGCCTCCTGCGCCACGCGGTAGACCACCGTTTCCAGATCCCGCCCAAAGCGCCGGCCAGGAATGTTGTGGTGAAGGTCGGCTCTCTGCCAGTCCGCGCGCAGTTTCTCTTCGGCCAGCAGCTGTTCCAGCGCCCCCGTCAATCCCAGATCTTCCAGCGCCAGGGAGCGCAGATTATTGATAATGTGCCGAGCTTCCACCACCGCCTGAGACAGGTATTTTAGACCCTTTTCCAGATCGGTCGGCATCTGTTCCTGGGCCGCGCGATAGCGTTCGGCATAAGTATCGAGAAACGCCTGAGACGCCATCACATACTGCGTCAAGCCGTCGTGCAGGTCATGAGCCATTGTGCGACGCTCTTCCTCCGCCACATTCATCAGGCCGTGGGCCAGCAGCTGCCGCTGTTTGGAAATCTGCTCCTCCGCCTGCTTGCGATCCGTGATGTCTATCGTGACTCCCCGCAGTCCAATCGTCTCCCCGCCCGCGTCCTGAATAGGCAGCAGACTGGTCTCGACCCAGAGAGTATGTCCCTCTTTGGTCGTCCAGCGGAAATGCAGTTCGCTGTGTTCGCCGCTGCGCCGGATCGCATCGAGTTCCTGGACCACCATCGCCCGGTCGTCCGGGTGAATAATTCGCAGCCAGAACTCCCGGCTGTTCAGCCATTCCGAAGGAGAGTAACCCAGCATATTGCGCACATAGTCGCTGACGAAATCCGGCCGCAGCGCGCGAATTTCGTCGCCTTCCCAGACCTCCCAGATAACGGCAGGCACATGGACAAGAATGTCCCGCAATCGCTCCCCCTTCTGGTGCAGCTGCTGGGTCAGGCGCAGATTTTCGAAGGCGATCCCCGCTTCGTTTGCAATGACGGACAGGAGGCGTATATCTTCGTCTGGAATCAGGGACGGCGTGCTGGATCGATTCGTGCGCAGAATACTGAGCGTGCCGATGATACCGGTCCGATTGTGGACCGGTATCACGACCGAAGAGCCCGAAAGGCCGTACTTTTCGACAGTGGGCTTATGGTGACGCGGCGACATCA
>JAYTGR010000071.1:0-2690 GCA_043733205.1 Chthonomonadaceae bacterium | reverse complement strand
GGGGCAGTTTCATGGCGCACGGCATGTCGGCGGATCTCGCGCAGCAGGCGGCTGCGCGGGTGATCGATCAGACCGTGATACGACAGGCCAGTATCCTCGCCTACAACGACTCCTGGCTGTTCATCCTGATCTGTTTCGCCTGCACCACGCCCGCCATTCTGCTGCTGCGTAAACCGCGCGGCGCAGTCGTCGCCGTGGAGGGACACTAATCCGCAGCGCTGTAAAAGGAAGACGCGTCCCGATTGGCATAAGCCATCGCCTCTCTACCGCCGCTGGAAAAGGTCGCTCGTGACCAGGGTCTGGATGAGCGACGCGAGCCTGCCGCCATCGGATCTGTTCTGCAGGGAGATGCGCTGCAGCCGGGCGCGGTCCCCGAAGGTCATTGCGCGCCGCATGGCATAGGTGGCGAGTTTCTCCGTGAAAGCAGCCGCAAACTTGTCTGCATCGGCGAGCATCAGCCGCTTCAATCCGGCGGCATCGGCGAATCTGCGGCCGTCGGGCAGCACGCCGCTGGGGTCGATCGTGGGATTGACCCCCGCGCCGTCGGAGACCGTTTCGACGGTGCGCCAGTGCCCGATCGCATCGTAGTTGTCGAACGCCAGCCCCAGAGGATCGATCTTACGATGGCAGGCGGCGCAGTTGGGATCCTGACGGTGCGCTTCCAGCTTGGCGCGCAGCGAGGTCTTGGGCTGATTGGGGGCGCTGGTTGTCAGGGCAGGCACGTTGGCAGGCGGCGGCGGCGGCGCTTTGCCGAGGATGGACTCCAGGATCCACTTGCCGCGATGCACGGGGCGATGCCGTGTGCCGTCGGAGGTCAGGCTGAGAATGGACGCCTGTGTGAGCAGACCGCCGCGATGATCCTCCGGTTTCAGAGTCACCCGCTGAAACGCTTCGCCTTGCACCCCGGAGATGCCGTAGTGTTCTGCCAGCCGCCGATTGAGCATGGTCCAGTCGGAGTTGAGGAACTGCCCGATGCTGAGGTTATGGAGCATGACCTCGCGGAAGAAGGCAGTCGTCTCCTCCACCATGCTCTTCTCCAGATAGTCGTCGTAGCTGGGATAGAGTTTCCGGTCGGGAGGGAACATGCCCACGCGGCGCAGCTGCAGCCACTGGCGCGGGAAGGAATCGGCAAAGGCGTCGATGCGTCTGTCCGCCATCATGCGCTGCACTTCCGCGCGGAGAACGGCGGGCTGGTGCAGTCTGCCGTCACGCGCGAGTGCCAGCAGACGCTCATCCGGCATCGTGCTCCAGAGGAAATACGAGAGGCGTGAGGCGATCTCCCAGTCCGTCAGCAGGGATGCCGCCGCAGCGGAGGCAGGGTGGGACGCTTTGCCGGCCGTTCCATGGGCGGGGCCGCCCGCTGCTTTGGAGGTGGGAGGGCTGCCGATACTCTGCATCTGCGGCCCTGCAGGCATTGGAGCCGCACTCTGCTGCCCTTCCACGAGATAGAGGAAACTTTTGGAGGACAGCACCGCGAGCAGTGCGGTCTGCACGGAAGCCTCGAAGCTGTCCCCGATCTGCTGAGATTTTGCGAAGAGCCGCACGAGGCGGTCCACTTCCGCTGGCTGTATGGGACGCCGGTAGGCGCGCTCGGCGAAGCGCGCCAGGATCTGTCGGGCGTAGCCGGTATCCTGCGCCGCTCCTTCCCCTCGGAAGTAGATCCGGCGATAGGCGGGAGTCGGCCAGGACGGGAGCATCGGGCCTTCCCATTCGACCGTGTCGAGCAGTATGGACGGCACCAGCGGTTTGAAATCGTCGGTGGTCAGCTTGATCTGCCAGGGCTGGCGGCGGCGCAGATCGGTGAAGGGGTGCGCGCCGTCCGGACGGGAAGAGGCGGCCTCCGGATTCGGGCCGGGAATGGCGTTGATAATGCGTATCTGATGCGCCCCGGCAGGCAGATGAGTGCGGAACTCGAGAGTGATCGGCTTGTCTTCCGGTGCCTCCACATCCTGCTCGAACAGCGTGCGTCCCAGATCTGCCGCATAGACGTTCACCCTCGGTGGAATGCCGCCAACGGGACGCAGGCCGCTCAGCTTCAGCCGGACAAGGTACTCTCCGGAGGTTTTGATGGTGAGAAGCGTATTTTCGCCGGGTGTGCCGTTCGCGCCGTTGTTCGGCACGATGTCGGCGCGTATTCTCTCGACGTGTCCTCGCGCGACAATCCGATCTCTGCCCGAGACCCCACGCAGATCGAAAGGAGTCCAGCGCAGGGTGTCGCGCTTGGGCTGAGGCCCGGACGGCAGGGCTTCGTTCAGAGCGGATTCCGCAGCCGCGAGATATTTTTCTACATGTGCAGGCGAAACGGTGAGCACCGATCCGATTCGCTGGAAGCCCTGCCAGTCGGGATCTTCGGGCAGTCCGGCAGGATCGGTGACATCTACCGTCACTCCCAGCAGATCGCGCACCGTGTTGCGATACTCCTCGCGCGTCAGCCTGTGGAACGCTGCTTTTTCCCCCAGCCCAGCCTTCTGATCGGCGTCCGCCTCCCTGAGCTGCGCGGTGATCCAGTCGGCTATATTCGCCACCTCTTTCGGCTTCGGCTGCACGGAGCCCTTCGGCGGCATCTCTGCCGCATTCATGCGCTCCATGATGTCGGCCCAATGCATCGCCGTGATCGGCGCGGAAAAATCGTGGCCCAGTGTGTCCAGGCGAATCCCGCCGCGCTGGAGGTTCACGCCATGGCACTGCAC
>JAYTGR010000070.1:0-2690 GCA_043733205.1 Chthonomonadaceae bacterium | reverse complement strand
ATCGGCAGCTCGAACCGGGACAGATCGACTCCGTTTGGAACGACAGAGATCTGAGCCGCGCCGACACCTATCAGCCGCAGCGTGTGCGCAACAGCCTCGGACACAGCGATTACGCGTGCGGCCCGCCGGGCGAGTTCCAAGACCACCGTGGCCTGAACGAAATTCATTTTGGGGAGAAGATTGTGCACCGTGATGAGATAGGGGAGACGCGCCCTGCGGGCGGCAAATCCGCCTACGACCGCTCCGCGCAGGCCATGCGCATGCAGCAGGTCACACTTTCCGCGCAAAAGCTGCGCCAATTTAAGGACAGCCTCGTAATCCTGAATAGGCCGGGTGACGGCTCCGATCTCCACCGGATAAAAAGCGAGATCCGACAGCGGGCGATCGGGAACGAAGTTCTCCGGCGCGACGAGCAGCGGCAGGAACTGCCGCCGGTCGAGATGCTCCAGCAGATCGGAGACATGGCGGCGAATTCCGCCGGTGGCCGGGCGCACGATCTCAGCCACCCGGCATATCGCAGCAGAACCTGAACGGGAGGAGTTCGGAGTCAGCGCGGAACCTCGACGCTCTGCAGAACCGTCTCGACGATACGGTCGTTGGTATAACCCTCGATCTCCGCCTCGGGCCGCAGCACCATGCGATGCCGCAGTACAGGCCGTGCCATGGTTTTGATGTCGTCCGGCGTGACGAAGTCGCGGCCTCGAATCGCCGCCAGCGCCTTCGTCGTGTTCAGCAGTGTGATCGCGGCCCGTGGGCTGGCTCCCAGCAGCAGATTGCGGTTTTCGCGGGTAGCGCGCGCGATCTGCACGATGTAGCGCAGCAAACTCGGGTCGACGCGGACACGTTCGATCAGGCTCCGAAAGTAGGGCATGTCCGATCCCGTGAGCACTGGTTTGATGTCGGCTGTGTCCAGGTTTTGCGCCCTAAACCCGGACTGTACCCTGGCCAGAATGTTCTCTTCCTCCGCCTGTGCCGGATAGCCGACGTTGATTTTCAGCATAAAGCGGTCCAGCTGGGCTTCCGGAAGAGGGTACGTGCCTTCGTACTCGATGGGGTTCTGAGTGGCGCAGACGAGGAACGGCTCGGGCAGGGCGTTGGGAATGCCGTCGATAGTGACTCGGCGCTCTTCCATCGCTTCGAGCAGTGCGGACTGCGTCTTCGGCGGGGTGCGGTTGATCTCGTCGGCCAGCACCAATCCGGCGAAGATCGGCCCTTTTTTGAGGCTGAACTCCTGCGTGCGCGGGTCGAAAATGCTGGTGCCGAGAATATCCGAAGGCATAAGGTCCGGTGTGAACTGGATGCGGGCGAACGACACGTCGAAAATGCGGGCCAGTGTCCGGACGGACAGCGTTTTTGCGGTGCCCGGCACTCCTTCCAGCAGGACGTGTCCCCCTGCCAGCACAGCCACGATCATCATCTCGACCAGTTCGTCCTGTCCAACGATGGCCTTGTGCATTTCGGCCGTAATTCGTTCGGCCAGCATCTGCACCGAAAGTCCGCTCCGCATGGGAACGCCGCCTGCCGCTGCCGGCATCGGTTCCGGCTTCATACCGCCTGGGGAGGCGTCGAAGTCTCCCATCCTTCCGCCTGACTGCCCGCTGCTAATGTCCGACAAGATTGCAACTCCTTCTATAGGTATCCAGTTCCCGGGCCAAATGCAGCATGGCCGGTTCGGCAATGCGTCTGCCGTTGTCGATCTCTTCGCAGGTCGTCAGGAACTGCAGGAACGGCCCTTCGCTCACGCCGTAGACGCGCACGGTCTGCGCTGCGAGCTGCGCCATCGGGGTATCCGGGGTCAGGTCGAGCTGACGGCGCAGATCCCGTACGAACTGCCGATAGAGGGTCACGATCGCGATGTCTCCGGCGTTCGCCCGTCGGAAGAGACGCGCCATCGAGCCGACGTAGTCTGTGCTGGCCCGGTAGGTGGGACCGTGCAGTGTGCGTATAGGCCCAAAACGCCGGTTGCCGACATACAGCAGGAGCACGCCAAGCGCGCACAGGTGCAGCAGGACGAAGCGAATCGGCTTCGGTGCGCTGGCGAACATTCCCTCCTGCGCCCCTGCTTCCGCGCCGCGATTCTCGAAACCGACTCCGTGATGATATTCGTCGAACGCGATGGTGCGGTGTCCTGTTTTCAGGGTCACCGCTGCGATATTGTAGAGCAGAATGGAGTTGTCGGCCTGCGCGATCGCACTGTTGCTGGCGGCGACGCTGTTGGCCATCACGATGACATGTCCCCGGCCCATCGCCTTCTCCGCCGCCAGCGCTCCGCCCTCATCGCGAAACAGCGTCTGGTAGTGGGAGTTGGCGCCGGCGGCAAGCCGGACTGGGCTGGCGACATGGAGCAGTGCGACATTGCGCACGTAGGGCGAATTGGGCGCGAAAGGCGGCAGGTCCTTCGGCTTGCTGTCTCCGGACACGATCGCGATGTCTCCGGCGATCAGATCTTTTGCTTCGATGGGACGAGGGGGCACCGTCACCATAAACAGGACGGACCCGCCGGTTTCGATCCAGGATTTCAGAGCCGTCAGCTCCTCGGGAGTAACTCCGCGATCGATCCGCAGCGGTTCTATCACGACCAGCAGGCCCACGCTTGCGTTCAGCGACGTCCACGGCGATTCCATGCGGTCGGCCGTAAATCCTTCTTTTTGCAGCAGAAGGTAGAGCGCTTTGGCTCCCGCGCTTTGAGA
>JAYTGR010000069.1:0-2697 GCA_043733205.1 Chthonomonadaceae bacterium | reverse complement strand
GAAAGCCCAGTGTCTCCGTCTCCGGTATCTCCGGTCCAAGACGCCAGCCGAGAGCAGAATGGACCAGTCGATGGACATGGTCTCCGTCGCTTTGACAGGAGTGCCAGGCGTGGAACACCGCCAGCGTCTCAGCAGGCGCAGCAACAGCCCCAGGATTCGCATTTGGGTCGGCAGGCGGCAGGGGCAGCGCCGCACCTTCCCACGTCTCGTGCGCTGTCGGCACCCAGGCGAAGGCTCCGGCTGTCCCGTCAGCCGTCAAAGGTTTAAGCTCTTCTATGTGTCTTGAGTTGACCGCTTTGGTCGCCTGTGCGAGTATTCCTGCGAAGGTCTCTTCGCTGACCTGCTGCGCGGCGGCGCGTGTTCCCATAGGGTTCTGCGGCCCCGGCAGTCCTGCGCCGACCAGAAATGTCACCGACGCGATGCACAGCAGACGAACAGAGCCCCTCCCCAAGCGGTTGTGCAAAGTCTCTTCCCCTTACCCTTTCCAAACGGATACGTTGTGTACGCTTTCTGCGGCACCGTGCGTTCCGAACCGTACCCAGGCCGTCTCGCCTCCCGTTACACTGGTTCGATGTCGCTCGCAGTCGTGGGCAAAGTGAAGTAGAAGGAGCTTCCCTCTCCGGGCTCGCTCTCGACCCAAATGCGGCCGCCATGCGCTTCGACGACCAGTTTACAGAATGTCAGACCCAGTCCTGTCGACATCATCCGGCCCGCTTTGCGCGTCTGTACCTGCCCAAACTTCTCGAATATGCGTACGAAGGCCTCTTTTGGAATGCCTTCGCCCGTATCGCGCACACGGACGACGACTGCCTGCCGGTCAGGTTTCAGGCAAGCCGAAACTGTGATCGTGCCGGACCGAGGCGTAAACTTGATGGCATTGCCCAGCAGATTCACCAGAACGCGCCGTACTTTATCGGCGTCCGCATCGAGCCGTATCGGCGCATCCGACAGCCTCTCAGCGATCTCCGGCGCGATCTGAGCTGCTAACGTCAGCTCCTTGTCCTGGACCAGTGAGGCCACCTGCCGAAAGGACTCCGCCACGATCTCCGGGAGCGAAACCGCCGATTTTTCCAGGCTGACCGAGCCGTCTTCCATCTTGCTGATGTCGAGCAGATCGTTGATCATTCCCAGCAGCGTATTTCCGCCGGAGACGGAGATGGCGAGCAGTTCCCGCTCCATTTCGTCCAGAGATTCGGATCCCTGCAGGGTCATTATTCCAGTCAGCAGGGAGGTCAGGGGAGTGCGCAGATCGTGTACGATCATATGTGTCAGGTCGTTCTTGACCTTGTCGAGGGCGCGCATCTGCTCGTAAAGCGTTTCAATCTCTTTGCGGCGCGTGATGTCCTGAAACAGGCAGACGCCCCCGACCGTCGCGCCCAGGAAATCATGCAGGGGCAGTGCGCTGATCGCTACAGGCGTCACTTCTCCCAGCAGATGCCGGATCTCAGAGTCCTTGCCCTCGGCGGTGCTGCCTGCAATCGCCCTCTCGAACGCTTCGAGTGTGTAAGCCCCAGCCGGTTCGCCCAGCGCGAGGGTGCAGGAGCGGCCCAGCAGATCCTGTTCTTCCACGCCCAGCATGTGACACAGCGCTTGATTCGCGGCGGTCACCTCGTGTCCGAGGTTGAGCGTCAGAACCCCATCCTGCAGGTTTTGCAGAATCGTTTTCAGCTCGATACGGTCGATAGTCGTCGCGTACAGCTCTTCATCCATCAGCGCACATACGTTGGACAGGATCTCTTCCGGTCCTGGCGGCGGCCTGCGTTCCTTTGCGGTGTTCGCGCCGAACCCCTCGGCAGCACGCGAGGCCGCCTGGGCAAGCAGCCTTTCGACGGCAGGCAGCAGTTCCGTAGGGTCGGCTCCTTTGATCATAAAGGCATCGGCGCCGGTACGCAAACTCCAGAATTCGGTCCCGCGGCTGTCTGCAGCGCTAAGGATAATCACTGGGATATGGGCGACGGTGGGGTCGCGCTTGAGCAGCCTGCAGACCTGATAGCCGTTCATGCGCGGCATGGTGATATCGAGGACGATCAGATCCGGCGCTTCACGGTAAGCCTGCTGCGCCGCTTCGATGCCGTCGGAGGCCGTGACGACTCGATAGCCGGCACCCGTCAGACGACGAGACAGCAGCATAAGCGCCACGGCGCTGTCGTCCGCAACGAGAACGGTCTTACCTGCATTGCTGTTTTCCATATTAGCTCTTCTCCCCGAAAGTGCGTGACGGGCGATTGGCGGCGTCGATGAGCGCGCTCGCGATCTCCCCGAGCGGCAGCACTGCGCGTGCCGCGCCGCGCTCCACTGCATCCCTGGGCATACCGAATATCACGCTGCTCGCCTCGTCCTGAGCGATGGTCAGCGCCCCGGCCTTTGCCAGAGCCTGCATCCCCTCTCCACCGTCATGCCCCATGCCTGTCAGCAGCACTCCGATCGCACTGTCGCCATACTGTTCGGCGGCCGAAAGAAATGTGATGTTTACCGAAGGACGATGCCCGCCGCGCGGCGCCTCCAAGGATACCTGCAGCCTGCCCGCCCGGTCTATCACCAGATGCGTATTTTCAGCCGGGAAGTAGACCCGTCCTGGAGCAGGCAGTTCCCCAACACGCGCGACCTGTACCCTGCCCCCGTAGTGCGCCCCCAGCCAGCTGACAAGGCCCGGCAAAAAGCCGGAACTGATGTGCTGCACGCAGAGGATGGGCAGCG
>JAYTGR010000068.1:0-2698 GCA_043733205.1 Chthonomonadaceae bacterium | reverse complement strand
CGGGACGGGAACAGAAGAAACAGGCGGCGCGTTCCGCCGGGGGAATGTCGGCTGGGTTCAGGCCGGTCAGGACGGGCGCTGCGAGCGTCGCGCCGTTGGCAGTGCCCGGCGTCACACGATAGTTCGTGCCCTCGACCGCGACCGCAAAGCCGGTGCCTCCGGTCGCCCGGTCGATGTACTGTTTCAGGGTCAGCACGTTCTGGTTCGCCTGTTCCAGCAGCGCCTCGGCCCGTCCGAAGTCCTGCGGCTGCCGCGCGGCCTGCGCCATGGCTTTCGCCTGATCGTAGAGCGCCGCAGTGCTCTGCCGCAGCTGCTGCTTCGCCGCCAGTTCCGGCGAAGCGGGCAGCAGTTCCAGATAGGTGTCGGCATAGGCGAGACCGCTGACGACCTCACCGCGCAGACGCTCTACCGGCAGGGCCGCCTGCCGCATTGCCTTCTTATGCCCCTTCTGCCCGAACAGCCCGAAAATGGCCCCGAAGATACCGACGGTGAAGACCAGAAAAGCGGCCGCCGGCAGCAGCAGCAGGTAAGGAAAGCTGCTGTACCCATCCGCCTGCGGGCGGCTGTCGGGGAACTGCGCTGCCGTCAGCGTTCCCTGAGACGGTGAGACAGCGCCGCTGCGACTCTCCATGGCGTCGTAGAGATCGGTCAGAGCGCGGTCCAGTCCGCTCAGAGGGCTGGCCTGAATGGCCTGCGCATCCTGTTTCAGGATAGCGGTGATGCGCGCTGGCGCCAGACCGTTCGTCGAGGCGGAGACGCCTTTGTCCGTCACGACCATCAGGGTGCCGCGCCCCATGTTTAGATATTTGTGCAGAGCGCGGGTGTAGGTGTCACGCGACCCAAAACTCTTCCCGCTCTCCGGGAGCTGCCTGACAACGACCAGTTTTACAGGCCTATCCGCAGGCGCCTTGCCTGCCAGATCGCGCAGGGCTTTTGCGTCGATCTTACTCCGCAGGGTCCTGCCGACATAGACGCTGTCGTGTTTCAGCGCGAGCGCCAGCGGATCGTTCCGAAACGCCGTATTCGGGTCACCCTTGCGCTGCGCGGCCGCCGGAAGCAGTCCGAGACACAGCAGCGCCATCACTCCCCACCACCAGTTTCGCATGACATCGTCTCCTTCTCATTAGCGGGCGGCAGATCGCTGAAGAAATGCCGCAGGCAAACTCTCGTTCTCGTCGGTGAACTGCGGGAGCGAACTATTGCTGGCGGATGCGACGGCAGATCTCGCGCAGTGCGCCCTCGACATCTCCGGTTGCGGTCTTGAACGCATCGGCATCGACAGTCAGGGGAGCGCCCAGCACGACCAGCGGTGCGCCGTAACGCGGGCACGCGATCGCCTGTTCTATACTGAGGCCCCCGACCGCCTGCACTGGGATCGAAACCGCCCGCACGACCTCCGCGAGCTTGTCGAGCGGGCTGGGCATACGCCCGCCATACTGCGCCTGCACTTCCGGGTCACGGCGCTCGTCGAAACCTATATGATGAATCACATAGTCGCAGCCGAGATCCTCCAGCATCCGCGCGCCTGCCGCCATATCGGGGCAGCCCAGATTGTCGCCCATAACTTTGACGCCGTGATCGTGCCCAGCCTGCACAACTTGTTTAATCGTCGCTGGGTGCGCGCGCGCCATCACGACAACGTGCGTGGCCCCCGCCTTCGCCATCATCTCGGCTTCGAGGTAGCCGCCGTCCATCGTCTTGAGGTCCGCGACCAGCGGCGTGTTGGGAAAGGCGGTGCGGAGGGCACGGACACCGTGCAGCCCCTCTGCAAGGATCAGCGGCGTTCCAGCCTCCAGCCAGTCGACTCCTGCTCGCAGCGCCATCGCGGCCGTCGCCAGCGCCTCCTCGATACCCGTTAAATCCAGCGAAATCTGTACGATCGGCTCCATACCTCGCTCCTTCTATCTCCCAATGACGTCTGCGTCAGAACTGTACGGAACGTTTCGCTTGCTCCCCGGAAACTCCTGCCCGATTACGTGCAGAGCGCCCCTGCAGTCAAAATAGACGTGCCATCCTCCATTCCGTCTACCGTCCGTTCCCTGCTGTGTACTGTATCCCGACACTCTCTTGCGTACAGCCGGTCCCCGTTTCTAAGCCGCATTGCGATTCCTGCCCTCTTTCAGGGTAAACTCTATTCATACAGTTATACGTTTCTCGTTTTACTTAAGGAGACTCAATCGCTCGTGAAGAAGACACTGTTCCTCAGCCCGCCCTCTTTCGATGGTTTTGATGGCGGCGCAGGCTCAAGATATCAGGCCAAGCGCGAAATCACCTCGTACTGGTTCCCAACCTGGCTGGCTCAGCCCGCCGCTCTAGTGCCAGGCAGCCGCCTGATCGATGCCCCCCCGCATCATCAGACTCAGGAAGATGTGCTGCAAATCGCGAAGGATTACGAACTGGTCGTCATGCATACCAGTACGCCTTCCCTCACCAACGACGTCGAGTGCGCCCGTCAGATAAAGGTGCAGAACCCGAACGTCAAGATCGGGTTCATCGGGGCGCATGTCGCCGTGCTGCCGGAGCAGACACTGCGGGAAAACAAGCTGATCGACTTCGTCTGCCGCCATGAGTTCGACTACACCTGCAAAGAGCTTGCGGAGGATCGCCCGTGGAGCGAGATCAAAGGTCTGTCGTGGCGGGATGAAGAGGGACGTCTGCAGCGCACCGAAGACCGCGAACTGGTTCCCAACTGGGACGC
>JAYTGR010000067.1:0-2699 GCA_043733205.1 Chthonomonadaceae bacterium | reverse complement strand
GTCGCCGCCCGACGCGTGGGGTCGGCCTCCTTGTGCGGGACAGACACGAGGTCTACCGATAGGGATAGATGCCGAAGCGAAGCAGGAGCCAGGCGCAGAGGACGCCGCCGACGCTGGCGAGGAAGTTGACGACATCGTTGTTTATCCAGCGGAAGCCCCGGATGAGCGCATAGGCGCTGCCAGCCGAGCGCGGCTGCTCGGTGGGCAGGCCGGTCAGGGGATCGCGATAGAGAGCCTGGACGCCTGCGCCCAGCACGCTGTCGAGCAGGCTGCCCAGAAAGCCCGCCCAGGCCACCACCACGAACTCCGCAGCGTTCAATCGCCAGACGAGCCAGCCTGCAAGGGTGACGACGAGGCTGCCGACGAGGGCCGCGAAGAGACCCAGTCCCGTGACCGCGCCGGAAGTGCCGGGAACGACCTGTTTCCAGCTGGAGAGCAGGCGCGGGGCCGAAGTGGAGAGGCCGCCGATCTCGGTGGACCAGGTGTCGGCGTTGACGGTGGCGAGCGCGGCGAGATAGAGCAGCAGCAGATAGCGCGGCGTCTCCAGCGACATGTGATGCGAGGCAGGCTGGAACAGCAGGGCGATCAGGGCGGCAGCGCCGCCGTTGGCGAGCACCTGGCCGGCGTCGCGCGTCGCGCCTTTGACCGTCACGGCGTTCGCTGCGGCCTTGCGCCGGCGTCCGAGTCGCGACAGCACGGACGAGGTGCCGAAAAACACCAGCAGCGGGACGAGGAACTTGCCGCCGCCCATTCCAAAGACGATGAAGCCGACGGCTGCGGCCGCGAGGGCGCCGCTGCGCGTCAGCAGCTTCATTCCGTAGGCGAGAGCCGCGAATCCGACCGCGAACAGCGCCGCCAGCCAGAGTTCCGGTTTGATAAGGTGAGGCACGAGTGTACTCATAAAGTCGTCATTTCATTATTTCGTCAGGCCGCGTGAAGTGAATGGATCGCCGCGCAGGGTGAACCGCCAGAGACAGTCCTGCGCGCGTGAGATGCCGATCCGGGGAGTCGCCATAATCGCGTCCGGGTCGGCGGGCTCGCGCGGTGAAGCGATCCAGAGCGGGGAGCCGAGCGTCAGATCCACGCCGCTGTACGTCAAATCCAGAGCGAAAGCCTGACAGAGTCGCCCTGGCCCGCCGCAAAGCTGCTGCAGGCGTCGGATTCTCATTCGTTCCGCCGCAGCTTCCGTGCGTGCCGCAGTCTCTGTATCGGTTAGACCGCGCCGGGCCTGCATCGGTTCCACGCCTGCCAGCGGCTCCAGCGCCCGGATCAGCACGGCCCCCCCCACCCCTTCCGCGCCCGTCACTGCGTTCAGGCAGTAGTGCGCCCCGTAGATGAAGTAGATGTAGGCGTGGCCCGGCGGACCGAACATGGGCGCATTGCGCGTCCGTTTGCCGCCGTACGAGTGGCTGGCCGGGTCGTCCTGAGAATAGGCTTCGGTCTCGGAAATACGGCCTGCCGCGACTCCCTCCGGCATCACCCGGATCAGCACACAGCCGAGCAGGTCACGCGCCACGGACACGGCGTCCCGATCATAGAACGAATGCCCCAGCGGGCTTCCGAACATCTGCCGCGCTTCGGCCTCTGTCATGCCCTCGTTCTCCTCAGCGCGCAATATAGTAGAAGGCCAGTCCGACGATCAGATAGACGGCCAGGAGCTGCGCGCCTTCGAGCCAGTGGCTCTTGCCGTCGATCGAGATCAGAACGGCAATCGCAGCCGCCGCCGAAATGGCGATCAGCTCGTAATTGCTGAACAGAATGGTGACGGGATGCCCCAGAAAAGGACTGATGAAGATAATCAGCGGCGCAACGAACATGGCGATCTGCGTACTCGACGAGATGGCGATGTTCAAAGATATGTCCATCTTGTTTTTCGCCGCCATCATCACGGCCGTACTGTGCTCTGCCGCGTTGCCGACGATCGGGAGCAGGATCACCCCGAGAAACAGCTTGCCGATGTGCCACTGCGCGATAACGGGTTCGATGCTGCTTACCAGAATTTCGCTCTCCAGCGCCACCAGAGCGGTACAGCCCAGCAGCACCAGCAGCGCCTTCTGGCGTGACCAGACAGGCGGATCGGGGTGCTCCTCTTCTCCCCCCTGAAACAGGTTCTCATGCGTCCTGAGCGAGAAGATCAGGCTGCCCACATAGAGGAGCACCAGAACGCCGGCCACACCCATGCTAAGGCCGGTAATGCTCGGGCTGCTCCCGGTTTCCGTGATGCCTTTTTCGCGAACGAACAGCGCTGGAACGAGCAGCGCAACGACGGCCAGCGCCAGCATAGTGGCATGGCTCTGCGCGACATCCTTGTTAAAGATCTGCATCTTATGCTTCAGACCGCCGACTAGAACCGACACGCCTAGCACCAGCAGGACGTTGCCGATGATCGACCCGATCAAGGACGCTTTCACAACTTCGATCTGGCCGCTGCGCACCGCTACGATACTGATGATCAGTTCCGTCGCATTTCCAAAAGTCGCGGTCAACAGGCCGCCTATACCGGGGCCGAGGCACTTCGCGAGTTCTTCGGTCGCCGTGCCCATGAAACCTGCGAGTGGCACGATCGCCAGCGCAGAGACCAGGAATACCCATCCTGCGGGTACGTGCATAAAGTGAAGTGCAATACTGATCGGCACAAAGATCAGCATCGCCAGCATCCAGCGCATAGAGTTTCTTGGTTCCTTCTCCGTAACGCCCAG
>JAYTGR010000066.1:0-7518 GCA_043733205.1 Chthonomonadaceae bacterium | reverse complement strand
GCCTGCAGAGGGAACCGTTCTGACCCACTGCAATGCGGGGGCGCTCGCCACCGTCGGCTACGGCACCGCGCTCGGCGTGATCCGGGCCGCAATGGAGGCCGGCAAACGGATTCATGTGCTGGCGGACGAGACACGCCCGCGCCTGCAGGGCATGAAACTGACCGCCTGGGAACTGGCGCAGGACGGCATTCCGGTCACGATCATCGCCGACAACATGGCCGCCAGTCTGATGCGGCAGGGCCGGATCGACTGCGTGGTGGTCGGCGCAGACCGCATCGCCGCCAACGGCGACACCGCCAACAAGATCGGCACCTACGGGGTCGCCATCGCCGCCCACTATCACAACATTCCCTTCTACGTCGCCGCGCCGTTCTCCACCATCGACCTGAGCCTGGCGACCGGCGACCTGATCCCCATAGAACGCCGCGACGACACCGAAATGACCCATATCAACGGCATCCGAATCGCTCCCAAAGGCGTTCCTGTTCTCAATCCCTCCTTCGATGTCACCCCCGGCGAACTCGTGACCGCCTTCATGACCGAGCGCGGCGTCCTCAAGCCTCCGTTTGTATAACCTAACCCCCGGCCCCTTCCCGACACGGGAAGGGGTGCCCTGACACGCAGCTGCCTCAGCGTACTTTATGGTGTTCAGGAAGCAAGCGCAGGCACAAAGAGGTCGTGAACGGACTGGGCACCCCTTCCCTGTGAGCGCAGCGAACGAAATTCATCACGCGGAAGCGATGAATTTGGACTGCCCAAAGGGCGACCTTTCCGGGAAGGGGACGGGAGTTAGGTTCGCATCTCGGCAAGGAAGGCGCGGACGACGGCACGACGCGTGCCCGTACGCTTTACCAGCATTCCTGACGGCCGACGAAAACGCTCGGCAGGGTTCAGACGCACAACAGCCAGAATGCCCTCCTTCACCTCCTGACGCACTGTGTCGATCGGGACAAGTGCAACGCCACTGCCGATCTCGACCAGATTCTTGATCGTCTCGATATTATCGACTGCCATGACAACACGGACACGGATACTGTTTTCGTGAAGGCGGGCATCGATCAGACGGCGCGTCGGAATATCGTCGGCGAAGGCGATGAAAGGCAGATTCTGCAGCTGTGACAAGGCTGCAGTCGCAGCACGGGCCAGGGGATGTTCGGGGGCGCAGATCAGCGCGATCTCCTGTTCGTCGAAAGGCAGGACTTCGATGCCACTGCGCTCCGAGGGGCAGGCGACGATCCCCACATCCACCGCTCCAGACTGCACATCCCGATAGACCTTGTCGGTCTGGCTGTACTCCAGATGTACATTCACCTGCGGATGCCGTGCCAGAAAAGGCTTGAGGCGGCCGGGCAGTGCGTGCAGGCCAACGGAGTAGACCGTGGCCACACGCACGGTTCCCGCCACTTCGTCGGAGAGACCCCGCAGACGCGCTTCCAGTTCGCCGAACTCGTTCAGCAGCGGCTTGGCGCCCTCATACAGAATGCGGCCTGCCTCGGTCGGCGCAATGCGTCCCCGGCCCTTGCCGCGCTCCAGCAGGATCTGCCCAAACTCCTGCTCCAGCGCTCGCAGCCGCTGACTGACAGCCGACTGCGATACGAAATTGCGCTCCGCCGCCTGGGTAAACGACTCCGTCTCGACCAGATCGCAGAACAGTTTTAAAGTAGTAGTTTCCATCGTGATGCGCCTTGTAGAGTGTATTAGATTTGCTTATTATTCGCATCTTATCATTTCATTTTTCTTTTTGCAAGGTGTGTGCTATCATATTCTATAAGGTAAGATCACGGGCTGTGCGTTGAAGCACAGAACCCCCCTGAAACCCTGAAGGGAGAGAGTCATGGCTGTGAGTACCACGCCGCGCTCAGCGGCGACCAAACCGTTACCGGAGATGCAGCGTCAGGATGCGTGGTGGATCGAACCGGTGCTGGTCGTCGCCACACTGGTGCTGTTCATAATTTACGGAACGTTCCGCGCGTTCGAGAACAACTTTTATGATACCATGCGCATCGTTGAAGCGCATGGCGGCCTGCAGACGGGTGTCGCTTTCTTCGGCAGCTACGCCCCGCACTATCTGTCCCCTTTCTATTCGCCGCCGATCCAGGACTGGTACCAGAGCCTCTTTCACTCGAAGATGCCAATCTCTCCTTCCCTGCTGCTGCTGGCCTTCCCAGGCAGTTTCCGAGCAACCTGCTATTTCGCGCGGCGTTCCTACTATCGGGCTCTCTTCTGGGATCCACCTGCCTGCGCTGTCCGTGAAATCGCTCAGGCCCGGCGTAAGAACTATACCGGTGAGCGCGATTTCCCATTCAATCTGCAGAATCTGCATCGTTACGCGCTCTATGCGATCGGCATTGTGGTGGCGTTCCACTGGGCACATCTGGTTCAAGCGCTGTTCTTCACGGATACGGTGGGCAAGACGCATTTCGGCGTCGGCGTCGGAACGCTGATCGTGCTGGTGGACACGGTGCTGCTCAGTCTCTATGTCTTCTCGTGCCATTCGTTCCGCCACCTTATCGGAGGCGTCCTGAATCGGTTCTCCTCCAACAAAACCCGATTCAATATCTGGATGAACGTCTCGGCGCTGAATGCGCGGCACGGACTCTACTTCTGGCTCAGTCTGATCACAGTCGGGTTGGCGGACGTCTACATTCGTCTCGTCTGTTCAGGCGCGATTCGCGACCTGCACATCGTCTTTTAATCGCAGCTTCGTCCTCTCCAGGTTGGAAGGACGGTGGTGCCGCCGACCTCGCCGCGTATGCGGAGAGGGAACAGCGGTCGGAAAGGGCTGAGGCGCAGAAAGCATTATGGAAAACTACGAAACGTTCGAATACGATGTGCTGGTGATCGGCGCAGGCGGGGCGGGCCTGCGGGCGATTATCGCCGCCCGCGAAGCAGGCTGCAACGTTGGCGTCGTCTGCAAGTCGCTGCTTGGGAAGGCGCATACTGTCATGGCGGAGGGAGGCGTCGCCGCCGCCCTCAACAATATGACCAACCCAGACGGTAAAAAAGAGGGCGACAGTTGGAAAGTCCACTTCACCGACACGATGAAGGGTGGCGGCTTCCTGAACAACTGGCGCACGGTGGAGATCTTCGCCAAAGATGCTCCCGCGCGCGTTCTGGAACTGGAGCAGTACGGCGCAGTCTTCGATCGCACACCGGAAGGCGCGATCGCGCAGCGCCCCTTCGGAGGCCATAAGTACCGCCGTCTCAACCATGTCGGCGACCGCACCGGCCTGGAGCTGATCCGCACCCTGCAGGACAAGGCGGTCAGCGTCGGCATGAATGTCCACATGGAGGTCACCCTCTGCCGCCTTCTGAAGGACGGTGACCGCGTGATCGGCGCATTTGGCTACTACCGTGAGAGCGGAAAGTATGTGGTATTCAAGGCCAAATCCGTGGTCCTGGCGACCGGCGGATGGGGCCGCATGTATAAGTTTACGTCCAACTCCTGGGAGGGGACGGGCGACGGCCTGCAGATGGCGTATGAGGCCGGTGCGGAGCTGATGGATATGGAGATGATCCAGTTCCACCCGACCGGTATGGCCTGGCCCCCCGGTATGCGCGGTATTCTGGTGACGGAAGGCGTACGCGGCGAAGGCGGCATCCTGCTCAACAACAAAAAAGAGCGGTTCATGTTCAACCCTGAGTACACTCCGGCGCTCTACAAGGGCCAGTTCGCCGAGACTCCCGAGGAGGCCGAGCGCTGGCTGACCGATAAGAAAAACAACCGCCGCCCACCGGAACTGCTGCCGCGCGACGTGGTGGCGCGTGCCATCTATCGCGAAGTCGAGGCCGGACGCGGCACCGAGCATAAAGCGGTCGAACTGACTGTCTCGCATCGCGGCGAGGACTACATCAAGCGCAAGCTGCCGTCGATGTACGAGCAGTTTCATGCCCTCGGAGATGTCGATATCACCAAGCAGCCGATGGAGGTCTACCCGACCATTCACTACACGATGGGTGGGGTGCGGGCAGAGCCCGAGACCTGCTCCACGTCGGTCCCCGGCCTGTTTGCGGCGGGTGAAGTGGCAGCAGGACTGCACGGCGCCAACCGGCTTGGCGGCAACTCACTCTCCGACATCATCGTGTTCGGCAAGCGGGCCGGAGAGGGCGCAGCGGCGTTTGCCAAGACAGCAACGCAGGGCCGTATCGACCCGACCCAGATCGAAACCGAACTTGAAATCCTGATGTCGCCGCTGGAGACAAAGGGCGGTGAGAACCCGTACAAGATCCATCAGGAGCTGCAGGAGATCATGCAGACCAATGCGATGGTCGCTCGTACCGACGAAGGACTGCGTGTGGCGCTGGCGAAGGTGCAGGAACTGCAGGCGCGCGCGAAAAATATCTCCGTGCCCGGTGATAGGGAGTTCAACCCTGGCTGGCATGCCGCTCGCGACCTGCGTTTCATGCTGCGCGCTTCCGAGGTGATCGTCCTCTGCGCCATCGAGCGCAAGGAGAGCCGCGGCGCGCAGTGGCGGCTCGACTACCCGAACATGGATCCTGCCTACTGGGGCAAGCACAACCTCATCGCAACCCTAGAAAATGACAGAATCAAGATCACTCCCCGGCCGCTGCCGGAGATGCCCGACGAACTGAAACAGGTCATCGAAGAGTACAAATAGGTCGGTGGCGCGGCCCAGATGTCTGAGCAGTATTCAGACGCTTGGACGTGGCCGGTAAAGGAGCAGAGATGGAAAATATTACCCTGCGTATATTTCGGGGCGACAGCGCTGGCGGCGCGCTCATCGACTATCCGGTCGAGACATTCCCCGGCATGGTCGTGCTGGACGCCATTCATCAGATCCAGGCCAACCAGGATTCGACGTTGGCCTGCCGCTGGAACTGCAAGGCGGCCAAGTGTGGATCGTGCAGTGCGGAGGTCGATGGCAAGCCTGCGCTGATGTGCAAGACTCGTGTGGACCAGTTCCCTACCGGCACGATCTCGGTCGGCCCGATGCGCGCCTTTCCGCTGATAAAAGACCTGATCACGGACGTCTCGTGGAACTACCGGATGGCGGCGAAGATTCCCCCGCTGACCCTCAAGCCGGAAAACGAAGGCAAGCCTTTCAACTTGCAGCAGGAGGATGTGGATCGGGTGCAGGAGTTCCGCAAGTGCATCGAATGCTTCCTGTGCCAGGATGTCTGCCATGTCATTCGCGAGCACGACCGTAAGGATGCCTTCTTTGGGCCGCGCCAGATGGTGCGTATCGCCGCCCTGGAGATGCACCCGATGGACAACCTGAACCGCCGCCAGCAGCTGAAGGGAGAAGCGGGCGTCGGCATGTGCAACGTCACCAAATGCTGCACCGAAGTCTGCCCGGAGCACATCCATATCACCGACAACGCGATCATTCCCCTCAAAGAGCGCGTCGCCGACGACTACTTCGATCCCCTGCGCGGCCTCTTCACGAAAATCGGTATCCTTAAGCGTGACACCAAGGTGCCGTTCAGTACGGTCCCCAACGAGCAGACCAAGATCCATACGCGCGAGCCGTTCGGCGGCAAATAACCGTCCGTCCCCCGCTGCAAACGTCCGACGATTCGAAAAGATCGCCGGACGTTTTGCACAGCATCGGAGGAAACGGAAGGGCTCATGGCGTACGTTAGGAGCATCTTCCAGCGCATTGTGGAATCCGGCACATACAGGCCGGCGCCCTCTTCGGAAAGGATCGTGCATGGTCGCACCCGAGCCGTCGCGTTCACAGGATATCGAGCGCTCCGTCATAAAGAAGGTTCTGACGCGGCTGGTGCCGTTCCTTTCTTTCCTCTATGTCTTCAACTTGATGGATCGCGGCAACATCAGCATCGCCGCCCTCACGATGAAGACAGATCTGCACATGAGCGACCGGGCTTATGGACTGGGCGTCGGCATCTTTTTCATCGGCTATTTTATCTTCGAGGTTCCCAGCAACCTGGTCATGGAGCGCGTTGGGGCGCGGCGCTGGATCGCGCGTATCATGCTGACCTGGGGCCTTATCTCGGCCTCTATGATGTTCATCCGCACTCCCCTGAGCATGTGCGTCCTGCGCTTTCTGCTGGGCGTTGCAGAGGCAGGCTTCTATCCCGGTATCCTGCTCTATCTCACCTACTGGGTTCCCGGCACCGCGCGTACCCGCGTACTCTCCTCTTTTCTGGCGCTTAACGCTGTGCTTAGCCTAATAGGCGGCCCAATGGGCGCCCTGCTGCTCAAAATGAACGGCGTCGGCGGCTTGGCAGGATGGCAGTGGCTCTTTCTCATGGAAGGAACGCCTTCCATCCTGCTGGCGTTCGCCGTCCTGAAAATTCTGAAGGACAGCCCTCAGCAGGCCCGCTGGCTGACCCCGGAAGAGAAGACCTGGATCACGGAGAGCCTGGCGAGAGAGGAGCGTACCAGTCAGAACGTCAAGCATCTCTCGTTTCGCGTGGCGCTGTCGGAGCCTCGCATTCTGCATCTCTGCCTGATCTTCTTTCTCACCGCGGTCGCCGGGAACGCCGTCGGCTCCTTTGCGCCGGAAATGATCCAGACGCGCAGCGGCGGACAGTGGTCGGCTTCGTTCGTGTCGTTCATCGGCGTCGTGCCAGCGATCGTCGGCGCGCTCGCCATGTTTCTTTCCGCTTTCCATTCGGATCGCACCGGCGCACGCCGAACGCATGTCCTGTTCGGCTACGCCATCGCGGGTGTCGGGTATCTCCTGTGCGCCTTTGTCAGTGGGCCTCACGCGACCCCGGCCATACTGACCCTGTTCGCGCTCTCCATCAATGCCCTGGGCGAACGGATCGCGGCGGGCTCCTACTGGACCCTGACCACCAACCTGATGGGCGCGCGCGCAGCGGCGGGAGGCATCGCGTTCATCAATTCCGTCGGCAACCTGGGCGGGTTTTTCGGCCCTTCTCTCATGGCCGAATTCAAAACCCGGACTCATGGCGGATTTACAGCGGGTCTCTGCATGGCCGCCGGTCTGTTCTTCGCAGCATCCTACGGGGCGTACCGGCTGCGCCGCGACGCGCCCGCCCATCCCAGCCCGGAGGAGCAGTTCGTCGAAGCAACAGCCGCTGCCTCCCAGCCAGAGCAGCATATTCCCTAAACCCTGTGTGCCATCGATGCGTGCTGGAGAAAAGGAAGAAAAATGACTTTACGCTGGCTAATCCTGACTTGTGGCGTTGTTCTGTTGGGATTGCTATCCCTTTCGGCGCAGGCGCGGCAGGAGGTCGTCGAGGTGCGGGTGCCGGGCTTTACCGCTTACAGCGAGCCGGAGCCGGAAGCGCTGGAGTTTACGCAGGAGCACGGCGTCACAGGATGGACGGACGGCAGGCAGAGCGTGGTCTGGTACGGGGAGATCACGAACCCCGGCAGGCTCGACCTGGCGGTAGAGATACGCCTGCCGGAGACGAAGGCCGTGACCCTGCGCATGACGGTCGCTGGCAGAGCGCTCACGGCCTCCGTTTTCGGCCAAAGCGGTGAAACCGTGACGGTCTCCTTCGATCCCGTCTATATCGCCTCTCCCGGCTACTGCCGGTTCGCCCTGCAGGGTGTGCAGAAAG
>JAYTGR010000065.1:0-2705 GCA_043733205.1 Chthonomonadaceae bacterium | reverse complement strand
CCTGCGCTTCGTAGCGGATCGGAATCAGTTTCCGGGCGATGTCCCGTCCCCAAAGCGCCGCCAGCGCCGCCAGAGGTTCGCCCGATCCGGGGGAAGCGAAGGTCTCCGCCGCTCCCTGCCGAAACCGAAACGCGACTTCCGGATAGGCGACAGCCAGCTGCCCCACGACCTCCATCGAGCGCGAGACTTCCGTCGGAGTGCTCTTCAAAAACTTCAGGCGGGCGGGAGTATTGAAGAACAGCTCCGCCACCTCGATCGTCGTGCCGTCCCGAACCGCGACCGCTGTCTCTTCGAGCAGATCGCCGCCCAGTACGATCAGGTGGGTGCCGCTCTCCTCGTCCGCTGGTTTGGTCGTCAGAGTGAACCGCGAAACAGAGGCGATCGACGGCAGCGCCTCCCCGCGAAATCCCAGCGTCTGAATGGCGAACAGATCGTCTGCCGAAGTGATCTTACTGGTCGCGTGGCGATGCAGCGCCAGGATCGCATCGGAGCGGGTCATGCCGCTGCCGTTATCTGCGACCACGATGCGCGCCTTCCCGCCCTCTTCCAGCAGGACAGTGATCTGCGTCGCGCCCGCATCGATGGCGTTCTCGACCAGCTCTTTCACCGCCGACGCCGGCCGTTCCACGACCTCTCCCGCCGCAATCCGATTCGCCGTATTTTCATCCAGCAAAACAACGCGATCCCGTGCCATTCCCCTGCTCCCTGCTTTACCGCGGCCCAAACTGCTGGACCTATCTCTGCCAAAGATAGCACATTTGGGCCGGAAACGGCAAGACTGACCGCATAAAACGTCCGATAATGTAAAGTAGTGGAGAACAAAACAGAGATTTTTGAGGGGGGCTAGCCCCCCTCAAAAATCGGGCCGCGATGCGGCCCGATCCCTACCCGATCAGCGAAGCGCAGAATTCGGTGTCGGCGTCCGTGTAGGCAGGAACACAGCAGCACAGAAAAATCAGATCCTGCACGCCTGTGTTCCGAATCTGGTGGCGCTTTCCAGCGGGAATCGCGATCCCGTCGCCTGCAGCCACCTGCCGCTGCTCGCCCTCGATGGCCATGCAGCCCGTTCCAGACAAAATATAGTATATCTCTTCCGTGCCCGGATGGATGTGCGCCTGCGTCTTCGCGCCCGGCGCAAGGGTCGCCTCCGCCAGACTCTGCTGGACGAGCGATGAGTTCCGAGGCGCGAGGATCTCACGGATGGTCGATGTGTCCTTGGTCGTAAAGACCGCCACCTTCTCACGATTGATGACGTCCATAGTGGTATTCCTGTTCTCCTTAATGGGCAGTCATATGAGCTGCAGGTGCGGCGGCGGTGCGGCGGATCTGATCGATCAGGACCTCCTCACCCTTCAGGAGCTGAGTGTCTTGGTCGGTATAGGCGTGCGCGATCTGCACATCGACATCCGGCGACACACCAGGGCCTTCCAGACGCCTGCCATCGACCCGCAGCCCTACAATCGCCAGTTCCAGCATGCCGTCCGCACCGATATCGACTTTGCCCGCTCCAAGAAAAGCTCCTGCCGTCGTGGTTCCTACAATGGTGGCACGCTTCGTCTTCTTCAGCTGGTAGGTAAAGAACTCCTTAGCGCTCCGCGATCCTCCGTTTATCAGCGCGACCATCGGCTTATCGTAACCTGTGTGCAGTGTCGTCGGCTGCGCACCGTGGTACTGCTGCTCCCAGGCGACGTCCGGGCGATAAAATACATCGGTATAACCGAAGGGGTTCCCGCCGTATCCGTCGCGCAGGTCGAGAATAAGCCCATCGGTATCGTGCAGTTTTCCGGTGACGAGCTGTTCCAGTGTCGTCTTGAATGCATCGTTCCCCATCGTCCAGAGATGCACATAGCCTATTTTGCGGTTTCCCACAGTCAGGATTCGAGCACTTTGAGCCGTCGCGTCCAGGAATGCCTTCACGACGTTCTGCTTGACTGGGATCACAGAGATCGTCTGGATCGCTGGAATGCCTTCCCGCCGAAACTGCACTGCAACGGTCTCACCCTCTTTACCCTTGAAAGAACCAGCTGTCTCGAACGGCTTACCATCGGCAGAAATAATCCGATCTCCACTCATCAGACCAGCCTTTTGAGCCGGACCGCCATCGTAGACTGCCGTAATAACGAATTCGGGGCCAGCAGGATGCCCCATCAATCCGATATGCGCGATTTTATGGCCCTGCATATCCTGTTCTATGACCGCGCCCAGCATCGAATACTCGACATCGTCGTTATCGACATAGCTGGTGTGGGAGGTGTGCAGCTCATCGAGCATCTGGTTGACCAGCGCTTTGAACTCCCCTTTCGACTTCACATCGTTCAGTTTGGCGCGATATATCTGGCAGACATGCTTCCAGTCCACTCCGTTGGTGTTCTTGTCATAGAATCGATTCTGGATCGAGGCACAGACCTTTTCGAACTGGGCCGCCCTCGCATCCGCTTCCGCAGCCGAACTCTGCATCAGGGACGATCCCCTGTACGCCAGCGGGCTCCCTGCTTCCATCCCATTCGTTACGGACACACCGCCCAGGCCCAGCAGCGCCGCGAACAACAAACTCCGCACGACAGCCTCGAATCTCATGTGTATCCCCTTCTCTTAGAACGCCAGCTTCTTATACGTATAGAGACGATTCAACCTCACAAGCATTCCGGCCGAATTTCAGGAGCGGGACAGAGAGAGGCCGCATCCCAGGGAATGAATCCTGGAAT
>JAYTGR010000064.1:0-2706 GCA_043733205.1 Chthonomonadaceae bacterium | reverse complement strand
ACAGCATCAGCTGGGAGCAGATGCTAGCCTCGAAAGAGAACCTGTTTCCCACACATCTGGACTGGAATGCGCCTCTCGCCGTCGCCCCAATGGCGGTTCCCGGCAAAACCGTTTTCGTCTGACAACAGCGGCCAGGAAGGCCCAAAAGGAAAATAATGACACAAGACATCAGCCGCCGACGCTTTCTGGCGCAGACTTCCGGTGCGGCGCTGGCTTTGAACGCCGTCAGCGCTTCCGCAGGGGCGCGCGGGGACGATTCGGGGCCGAAGAAGGCCTGCCTTTTCGGCATGCTGCCGGGAAATCTCGATATCGAATCGCGCTTCAAACTGGCGCGCGATGTCGGGTTCGTGGGGGTGGAGGCGGACCCGACCGATTTGGCGACAGCGGATAAAATGCGGGCGGCGGCCGAAAAAGCGGGGATACATATCCATTCGGTGATTTATGGCGGCTGGAACCCTCCGCTCTCAGCGCCGGACCCTGCCGACGCGGCGCAAAGTCTGAAAAACGCAGAGGCCGCCATTCGCTGCGCGGAGCACTACGGGGCAGAGACGATTCTGCTGGTTCCCGCCGTTGTCAACGCGAAGACCCGCTATGCGGAGGCTTATAAACGTTCCCACAGCGCTATTCAGCGCCTGATACCGATCGCAGAAGAGTGCAAAATCACGATCTGCCTGGAGGAAGTCTGGAACAACTTTCTGCTCAGCCCGATGGAGTTTGCGGCGTTCGTGGATTCGTTCCACAGTCCCCACGTTCAGTCCTATTTCGATGTCGGGAATGTGGTGCCGTTCGCATGGCCCGAGGACTGGATCCGCACGCTTGGCAAACGGATTCGCAAGGTGCATTTGAAGGATTTCAAGGGCGGGCCGGGGCTTTTCGGCGGTATAGGCGGACACTTCACCAGCCTGCGTGACGGCAGCATCGACTGGCCCGAAGTGCGGCGCGCCTTCCGTGAAATCAACTATTCCGGCTATATGACAACGGAACTCGGCGGCGGCGACGAGGCCTATCTTCGGGACGTAAGCGCGCGTTTCGACAAAATTCTAGCCGGGGTTTAACGCACTCCTGCACACCTTCGCTGCCTTCAGGGTCATTCAGTTTCCCTCTGTGAGCGGTTCGCAGGGCACGAGGGACTAAAGTCCCTCGCCCCATTCTCGCTATGACCGCTGGCTATTTCGCGCCGACAGCGACAGAGCCGGCACCCACCCTCACATGCACGACGGCTTCCGTGGGATCTATGTCTGCTGTACGGTGGGTTTGCGGCAGCGCGACAGTATCGGTCAGCGGTATCCTGACGCGGCGTTTGAAGGGCGCGCGCAGGACGATCTGACGATAGTCCAAGCCTGCGGCGGTCAGAGCCGCGTCCCAGCTGTCGAACCGCCTGCGCGCCGCCGTGATGAGCGTGATGTCATATTCTTCTATACTGCGGGCATTCAGATCGATGCCCTGTGCATAGAGTTCGCGCAGCGTCTGCTCGATCATCTTTGAATCCCACTCGCGATAGCGTCGTATCTGGCCGTAGTCCAGCCCCGCAGCTGTGACCGCGCCGCGCCAGGAGCCGAAGTGCTTGCGCTTGGTCGCCGCTGCCGCCAGCTGCGGATCGACAGAGGTGCTGACATGCCTCCAGCTCAGATCCTCTCCTGCCGCATGCAGTTCCTGGATGCGCTCCAGAATGCGCTCCTGAGTCCATGTCTTATAACGACGAATGTCGTCGTAGTTCAGCCCTGCATACTCGATGGCATTGCGCCAGGAGCCGAAGTAGCGGGTGGCAGCGCGCAGCAGCGCCACTTCTTCTGCAGCGATACTGGCGTAGTTCAGGTTTTCACCTGACTGAAACAGCCTTTGTATCTCGTACGCAATCGTATCCTTACTCCACTTTCGCACGGGGTTTTCCTTCCCATCTTTAAATTATCGCGGTCATCGCGGACCTCGTCGTCTCCGGTCACTGCCGTCAGGGGATAGCGCGAAGCAAACAGAAGAAGGGGCTTTCGCAGAAAAGTACGGAGACTTACAGAGGCAGATCGGCGCGGTTTTAATTTGACTCTCATTCACAAAGACGCACCGTAACACCGAAGCAGTTCATAGATTTGAAGCTTTTTGTTACCTTAGGTTAATGATGTGGCAAACGGACGCAAAATGTCAAGAGGATTGCGTATTTTTTCACAAGGAACACGCGAACGAGGCAAGCTGGGTGCTGGCAGGAGCCAAAAACGCGCATAAATGGGAAAGCGAGGAGACGGCGTTATGATGCATCTGTCGTTAGGAAGGGAGATCGGAATCGCGCTCGCGGTGGCCTGCACCGTCTGGATCGTGGTGCGGGTGGTCCGGAATGCGCGCCGTCTTAATGCCGGAGTGCGGGCTTTTAAGGAGGAACAGGCGAAACAGGACGGTGTGGTCGATCCCTATGCCGCGCTGAGCAGTCTCTACACCCCGGCGAAAAAAGACACCGATAGACGGGACTGATCCTCCAATACCGATCCTCCAATACCGATCCTCCCAAACCGATCTTCAGGAGGCGCGTGGAGAGCGGTTGCGGCGCAGGTTCGGCAGGCGCGGCCGCACCATCAGGCGATAGAGCATACCGGCGACGCCGTCGCGGTAGGCGATCTTGACGCGCGGCAGCAGAAAAGGATCGGTGTCCCGCTTGGCCAGCCCGCTCCGGGTGGTGCAGGCGCCTGTGAAACCTGCGGCCTGCACCAGAGCGGGCGT
>JAYTGR010000063.1:0-7549 GCA_043733205.1 Chthonomonadaceae bacterium | reverse complement strand
CTTGCCTGTACCTGACGCTGCGCGTGCGCAATCCCTAACGCCTTTCGAATATAAAACGATTCCACGATTCTTCCAGCCCTCTGCTGGAGAGGTGCTTGACCGGGTTGCCTAACCCCCGGCCCCTTCCCGAAACGGGAAGGGATGCCATGACACGCAGCTGCCTTAGCACGCTTTCATGGTGTTCAGGAAGCAAGTGCAGACACAAAGAGGTCGTGAATGGACTGGGCACCCCTTCCCTGTGAGCGAAGCGAACGCATCAGGGAAGGGGACGGGGGTTAGGAGCGTGAGCGCAGTCAGGGCCTGCCGAAAAGACATTGAAGTTACGCGGAGGATTGTGATGAACACAAGAAAAAGGGGAGCGGTCTCAGCGGTAGGAATGGCGCTGCTCTGTTCCATGTTATCTGAACCTGTCGGGGCCCAGGTACTGGGCGCGGACAGACCGCAAATCAGTGGGGCACTCACACTGGCAGAGGCTGTGCATACCGGCATGCGCGCTAACCTGATGGTGCGCGCCGCCCAAGCCGATGTCCGGGCGGCGGCGGCGGGGACGCGCATCGCCCGCAGTCAGAGGCTGCCGCAGCTGTCGGCGACCACCTACCTGACTTATGGCGACTTCAGCAATATTTTCAGTACGGCCCCAAATGTGACGCCGGGGAACAGCCTCCTCGTCCCCTCGCAGGGCTATACCGACCAGAATCTGATGTTTACAGCGCCCATCTACACGAGTGGGCGGCTGGAGTATCAGAGCCGTGCGGCGTCCGATCGGGAGCGGGCCGCCGTTTCGGATGTGGGAGGGGTTCAGGCGGACACGGCTCTGCGGATCGAAGAGCCTTACTATCGCGCCCTCCTTGCGATGGAAAATGCGAAGGCGGCGAAGGCGCGGGTGGACGCAGCGACAGAGCTGGTGAAGACGACGCAGGCGCTCTTCACCGCCGGCAAAGGGCTGGAAGCCTCCGTGCGCCGTGTGGAGGTGGAGCAGGCGGAGGCGCAGCGCCTGCTCACCACAGCGCACAATGGACAGGCCAAAGCTCTGCTGGACCTGAAAGCTGCGATGGGCGTACGCCTAGACTCGGAGATAACACTGGCGGACACACTCACTTTTGCGCCGCCGAGCGGCGATCTGGCCGCTCAACTCACCGCTGCAGCACGTCTGCGCCCGGAACTGCGGTCGGCACAGGCGCGGGTGGCCGCCGCAGGACATCAGACCAGCGCGGTTCGCGGTTCTCAGGGGCCACAGGTCTACGGTATGGCGATGGCGGATGGCCTCACCTCCCGTTCGAACGGCACCCGTGAGGGCTATTCGGTGGGACTGGTTATCAGTCTGCCGCTCCTCGATGGGGGGCAGCGTCAGGCCGAAACCGCGCAGGCCCGCGCTCAGGAGGAGCGGGCTCAGGCGGAAGCGCGTGACCTGGAACTGCGCGTCGCCAACGAGGTGCAGCAGGCCTGGCTGGACATGCAGACGGCGGCGGAAAACTACCGCACGGCGCAGGCCGCGCTGCTGGCCGCCCAGTCGGCCTACGACGTGACAGCCTTGCGGGTGCAGAACCAGAAAGCGATTCTCGTGGAGCAGTTGGATGCCCTTTCCGCGCTAACCCAGGCACGCGGTAATATCGCGCAGGCCCTTTACGACCACTCACTGGCGATTGCCCATCTGCAGCGCGCCATAGGGAGGCCCCAATGAAAATCCTGAGCACAAATTTTCTTAAATCTCTGAGAAGAGGGATTGGAGCAGGGATCCTGCTGCTCTGTCTGCCCGTTACGGCGCCTGCCGGGCCGCAGACACAGGCCGGCCCCTATCGGATCGAGCTGACGGCGCAGCCAGGAACCCTTCCGACGACCGGCAGAGCGAAATTGATGTACACCGTGACAGACAGTTCCGGCAGGCCAGTGCAGGGCGTCACTCTGCACTCTCTCACCAAGATGCCCGGGATGAACATGGGCGAACGGGAAGAGACAGCGACGCCTCTGCCTGGACAGCCTGGCGTCTACACCGCGCCCGCCTCTTTCGCGATGGAAGGCGGATACGAAGACACGCTCAAAGTGGAGGGCCCGCTCGGCGTCGCGACTGCTAAAATATCCCTCTCCACCGGGCAGACCATCGCTGCGACTGGGAGAGCCGGTGCTGCAGGCGCCAGCAGTTCTGCCTCGCCTTCGGTTCTGCCGTGGATGATGCTAGGCGGGCTGCTGGCGGGCGCTTTGCTGGCGTTCGTCCTGGTGCGCATGCGGCAGACGGGGCAGTCACTCTCTCTGCGCAGGGTCGCATGGCGTTCCGTGTTGGGCGGACTGCTGTTATTAGGTCTCATCTGGTGGGGCGCGGTCTATGCGGTCAATCACTTCCGCCGTCCCGGCGCCTGGACGCCCATCGAGGCACAGGGCATGGAGATGAACCTGCCCGCGCCGATAGGGACCGCGCCTGTCGAGTTGGCGACGGTCGAGAGCGGCCGCATAGACAGCACGGTGCGCTACACTGGGCAGGCAGTCGGCTACGTGGAGCAGGAGGTCACGCCGCGCGTGACGGGTGTCATTACCTGGATGCCTTTTTATACAGGGGATAGGGTCCGGCAAGGGCAGCTGCTGGCGCGGCTGGATACCAGCCAGTCCGCCCCTCTGGTGGCCGCGCAGCAGGGACAGGTCGCGGTCTCCCGGGAAGGGGTAGAGGTGGCCCGGAAGGACTATCAGCAGGCGATGGCCGTGATAAATGAAGCCCATGCCGAGGTCGAATCGAAGCAGGGAGCGATCACAGCCGCTCGCGCCGATGTTACCGCCGCCGAGCAGGAGCGCGCGAATGCGCAGGCCAATCAGGACGCGACCCAGAGCCTGCTCACCGATGCGAACGCTCAGCTGCAGGCTGCGCAGGCGGATCAGCAGTATTGGCGGGACGAGATGGACCGGGAAACCGCCCTCTTCAAGGCGGGAGCGGTGACTCAGGAAGAGGTGCAGCGGGAGAGAGCACAGGCGCAAAACGCCGATGCGAAGGTGCGGCAGGCGCAGGCGCGCATCACGCAGACGCAGGCACAGATCCGTGCCACACAGGCGGGCGTGCAGCGATCCGATGCCATGATCGCATCGGCAAAAGCGAAACTGCAGCAGGCGCAGAGCGACCTGAACGCCCATGAAGCGCATGTCCGCTCCGCCGTCGCCGCCGCCGGTTCGGCGCGGCAGAAGATTGCGCAGGCGCAGGCAGGCGTGCAGCAGGCGCAGGGCACGCTGGCAGGCGCCTCCGCTGCCCAGGGCTACAGCGAAATCCGATCCCAGACAGATGGGGTGATTACACAGCGCATCGTCAGCCCCGGCGTGCTGGTCGGCCCCGGTCAGACCCTTCTCAAAATCGCTCAGATTTCACCCATTCGCCTGCAGGCCAATGTCACCGAGGCAGACCTGCAGAAGGTGCAGACAGGCGGGCGGGTGCTGATAGACAGCCCGAACGGCAGGGGCGGCGCTATCGAGGCACGCATCGCCTCGATAGCGCCTTCTATCGATCCTGTGGCCCGCACCGGCATCGTCGAAGCCATCATTCCTAACAGAGACAGCCGCTTCCTGCCGGGGCAGTATGTAACGCTGAATCTCTTCATCGGGCATGCAGCGCAAACCCTGCGTATTCCTACGCGCGCCCTCCGCTATCACACCGTTCCGTCCGGGCAGGCGCTCTCCGCACAGTCTACGCCGACCGTCTGGGTCGCCGAACCCATTCCCGGACAAAAGGACCAGTTTACCGTGCATGAGGTGACCGTACAGACCGGCATGAGCGATTCCGACCGGACGGAGATCCTTTCGGGTCTGGAAGCTGGACAGAAAGTCGTCACCACCGGACAGGACTATCTCAAGAACGACGATACGGTCAGCGTCATGCAATCTCAGCTAACAGACTGGATGGGGGGCAGGCGATGAGAACACAGAAGGGAACCAAAACTCCTGCCGCAGGGGAGGGAGCGCACCGTCTGAATGCGCTCCACATGATCCATAAGTGGAGCATCGAGCATCCTTATGCGGTCATTGCCTTCTATCTGGCGATGGTCGGACTGGCGTGGATGACGGTCAGCCAGACGATGCCACGCCGGTTCGCACCCTACGTCGAGAGCCCGATGATTGGGATCGTGACCATGATGCCTGGCCTCTCAGCGCAGGAGATGGAGCTTACCGTCAGCAGTCCCATCGAGCAGCAGATGGTCAATATTCAGGGTCTGCGCTCTGTCCGCTCCACCTCGCAGAGCGGCTTCTCCATCGTCACTTTGGAGTTTCCTTACGGGACGGACGTGCAGAAGGCGCTGGTCAACGTTCAGGCGCTGATGAACGTGACTCAGTCCAACCTTCCCTCTACGGGAGCCAATCTCAAACCCTCCTGGGTCGTACCGATCGACCCGCTGAACCTGCCGGTGCTCACGCTCAGTCTGCGCGGCGATCCCAAGCAGGGATGGGACGCCGCGCGGGTGCGCGAATTCGCAGACAACACGGTCATCAACCGGTTCAAGGAGGTGGAGAACGTCTATTCTGTGGTGCCTTTCGGAGGCTATCGCAGGCAGATGCAGGTCGTGGTGGACCGGACGCAGCTGGCGGCTTACAAGCTCTCGATCCTGGACGTGAAGAACGCGATCGACCGCTTCAACGTGATCCGGCCGGCTGGAACGCTTACCGATGGGCCTCGGGAAGGCATCGTGCGCGTGGACAGCCGCGCCCACAGCGCCGAAGACGTGCTGGCCTATCCGATCATCAGCGTCTCCGAAGCCGGATCGAGTTCGGCAGGTTCGCGAGGCATCGCCCCGACAGGGGCGATGGGCGGTTCGAGCGCCGATGCTTCTGTGTCACCTTCCTCCGTGCCTGCCTCCGCTGCAGGAACAGGCGGCGGTATGGCACGCTCGCCCCGCGTCGTCTATGTGCGCGATGTGGCGCATGTGACGGACGCGCAGTTCGAGCGGCGCAGCGGCTATCACTACCTTAAGCACGATCCAGGCACGACGGCGGAGGTTCTGCCTTCCATCGAGGTCTCTGTCATTCAGGATCCCGGAGCGAGCTCCGCGCAGGTCGTTCCCACCGTCATGAAAGTCGTGAAGCAGCTGGAGGCGGAGAATCCTGGCCTCCACTTCGATGTCGCCTACGACAACGCACATTTCGTGAACATTCTTTTCCACAACGTCTGGGAGGAGCTGGCTGTCGCCGTGCTCCTGACCGGGCTCGCCATTCTCTTCTTCCTCGGAGAGTGGCGCGGTACCCTGATCGCGATGGTGACGCTGCCGACGTCGCTTGCGATCGCCGTGCTCATGATGGTCCCTTTCCACATGACGTTCAACAGCGGCACGCTTATCGGGTTGCTGCTCTCTATCGGGCGTCTGGTGGACGACAGCATCATCGACATTCACGCTGTCGAGCGGCATCTGCGCATGGGCAAAGACCCGAAGACTGCCACCATCGACGGCATCGCCGCCGTGCGCGTCGTGGTCATCGCCTCGACACTGATGATCGTCCTCGCGCTCTCCCCACTCCTCTTCTCCGGCGGCATCACGCAGCTGATGTTCAAAGAGCTGGTCTGGCCGCTCATCTTCGGGCTGCTGGCATCGATGCTGGTCTCCTTCACCCTGACCCCTCTGCTCTGCGCCAACCTGCTGCGCCCCGAAAGCGCGCGCGACACCGACCGCAAGCACCCAGTTCTGCGCGTTCTCTACTTCCTGCTGGACCCCTTTCAGCGCGGCCTGGATCGTTTCGAGGCAGGTTACGGGCGCATCCTGCACTGGATGCTGCTGCACCGCTTCGCCAACTTCGCCCGTGTGCTGGCAACCCTCATCGTCGGGCTGACCTTCTACTACTTCATCGGCTCGGAGATGATGCCGCTGGCGGACGTGGGGCAGGCGAACGGCTTTCTGGAGATGGCGCCCGGAACCTCCTACGCCGAGACCGAACGCGCGGTCGGGCAGCTCGAACGGATCATGGCAAAATACCCCGAACTGGAGAAGGGCAGCATCGAGATCGGGGCGGAGAGCATGTTCGAGAGCTACAGTCCTTACTACACTGGCTACGCCATGCCTCAGGTGAACGGCGCGGCGATGATGCTGACCTTCAGCGACAAGGACGCGCGTAAACGGTCGATCTGGAAGGTGATGGATGCCGTGCAGAAGGAGGCGCTGGCGACTATTCCCGGCCTGCGGCGCCTGCAGATCAAGGAGATGGGCAGCGATGTGATGGCGACCGCCGATGCGCCGATCCGGGTCGATATTTACGGCCCTGATCTGGCCGAACTGGACCGACTGGGCCGCGAGACGCTCGCCCTCGCCCATAAGATGCCGGAGCTCTATCAGCCTGGAACGACCTGGACGCTGGGCCTTCCGGACTATGAGATCAAAGTCGATCCGCAGCGCGCACAGGAGGTGGGCCTCACGCCGGAGAGCATCTCCGAACAGGCCTACTACGCTCTGGGCGGCGGACTTACCAATGAGTTCTATCGCCTGCCCAATCTGCGGCAGGATACCATTCAGGTGCGCTATGAGGAGAAGGACCGGCGCAGCGAATCCGACCTGAAAAACCTCCTCCTCACGACGCCGGATGGCAGCCAGATCCCGCTCAAATCCGTCGCGAGGATCGAACATGCGACCGCCCCCTCCGTGATCGAACACGACGGCCTCAAACGGGTTCTGGGGGTCACCGGCTACTATCGTATCGGCAGCCTGCCTTCGATGGATGTGGTGATGAATCTGGTCGCCAACGCCTATCAGGGCAATAAGAGCCTGGGGGTCGCGCCAGTGAACTTCCCACCAGGTTACGGCATGGAAGCGCTGGGGGATATGAAGGAGATGATGAGCTCTTTCCGCCGGATGATGTCGGGGCTGGCGCTGGCGCTCGTACTGATGGTCCTGGTACTGGTGGTGCAGTTCCGAGGCTTCCTGCAGCCCCTGCAGATGATCGCCAGTCTGCCGCTGGAGCTGGCGGGCGTGTTCACGGCGCTCTGGCTGGCGCATCAGTCCTTTTCGACCGTCTCGCTGCTGGGCGTCATCGTCCTGACCGGCATGGACATCACGACCGCCGTCCTGTTGATCGACAATATCATGAAGACCCGGGACCGAGGAGTGCCGCGTGACGAAGCCATCGTCACCGCCTGCCCGCAGCGGCTCCGCCCGATCCTTATGACAGCGGGCATTACACTCGTCACGATGCTGCCCGTCGCTCTCGCTCCGAAAACGGGCCTGGACGCCTACCAGCCCCTCGCGACTGCGGTTGTGGGCGGCCTGCTCGTCGGCACGATCCTGAGCCTCTTCGACATTCCTATCATGCACACCTACGTCGATGACCTGACCCGCTGGCTCAACAAGACGTTCCTCAATCGCGACTGGCGCTGGCCTGTGACAGAGTCGGCTTCCACCGCTCAGACGTTTCCCGAGGAAGAGAAAATAATAGATTAAGGCAAATATTTCGAGCATTGTATCATTTTTGCGTTACTTCTGTGTTATAACTGTGTCATATCGTGCATGCAACCCGGTGATTAGGAGGCGGCAGTGGCTACGCGCAGAGAACTTGAGCAGCGGAAATCGAATCTCCAACAGGAGTTTCGGCAGGCCGTTCGGAA
>JAYTGR010000062.1:0-2715 GCA_043733205.1 Chthonomonadaceae bacterium | reverse complement strand
AAAACGAACGTCCTATCTATATAAGTGGCGAGAATGCCGAAAAATGCAGTGTCAGGACACTATTTCAATATTTTATTTTTGCGGCACCGCCAAAAGTGTTATCGCTTGCCGGAGGTGAGGAGCTGGAGAGCGGCGGAGATGAGGGAGGAGGCGTTGGTCTTATCGGTGGATTTGGCGAAGACCTGATCGGCGGCACGGCGCGCGTCGGGCCGGCCGTAACCGAGGCCGACCAGCGCGTCGATAATGTCTTCGTGGATCGCGTTCTCTTCGGATGTCTGTTGACTCGCCACGGCACGATCGACTTTCTGCTCGAAGACGAACGCCGCCATCTTATCCCCGAGTTCGAGGCAGAGCCGCTGCGCGAGTTTGGGACCGACGCCGGGAACTTTGGTGATCGTTTTGGTGTCGGTGGTGGAGACTGCCCGCGCGATTTCGTCCACTTGCAGCGTCGAGAGCATCGCGATGGCGACTTTCGCCCCGACACCCGAGACGCTGAGCAGAATGCGAAAGGCGCGCAGCTCCTGCGGGTCTAAGAAGCCATAAAGGGTCATATCGAAATCGGGCTGCACACGGCAGACCAGGTGCGTCCGCAGGGTGACTTTGCCTCCGGCTTCCGGCAGTCCGGCGAGAGTGGGTATAGGCACCATGACTTCGTACCCTACGCCCCCCACATCCAGCACCACTCCGTTGCCTTCGATACGAACGATCGTTCCGGTAAGCTGCGCGATCATGCTTCTCTTTCCTCAAGTTCCAGTCAGGTTTGAATCAGGTCTGTTTGCGGTCCATCCACTTATCGACGATCGGCGACACGTAGCGCTCCATAGTGTCGAGCAGGAGAGCGGGATCCGTATCGGCAAGCACCAGGCCGAGATGTTCGGGCCGTACGAAGCGTTCTTCGACCGCGTGGTTCAGAAGCGCCAGCAGGGGATCGTAGTAGCCTGCGACATTCAGGAGCGCGCAGGGTTTGCGATGAATGCCGATCTGTGCCCAGGTCACTGCTTCGAAAAACTCCTCGAAGGTTCCGCATCCGCCGGGAAGAGCCAGGAAGCCATCGGAAAGATCGGCCATCTGCGCCTTGCGTTCATGCATCGAGCCGACGACCCGCAGGTCTTCCAGGCCCCCGTGAGCGACCTCTTTGCGCACCAGCGATTGCGGGATGATGCCGATCACCTTTCCGCCAGCCGACAGCGCGCCATCCGCCACCGCCCCCATGAGGCCGACCTGCGCCCCGCCATAGACCAGTCCCAGACCACGCTCGGCGAGCAGAACCCCGACCTCCCGTGCCACACGCATATAGAGAGGGTCGGCTCCCGGACTGGAACCACAGAACACGCATACTCGCTGCATCGCCTTCCCTTTCCGCTGCCTTTCCCTTCTCCCTCCGTGTAAAGGAGAGGCCAGGGGGCTCCGCTGTCGTCGTCATGGTTTCATTGTATCCGTACTTGCTCTCGCTGTCAACCGCGCAGACAACTGCAGGGAAATCCTCCGGTCGTCTGTCGCGCAGGCAGGCGATTGACGCCGTTCATGCGATATGTTATAATCGTTCAATGGGTCGGCACGCGGCGCTTCCGCATGTGTGCCGCCTCCTTCCTGCCCGAACCCGTTTCCCTGCTGAGGAACCTATGCGAAATCTCTGGCGCAACGCGGGGGCCTACATTGCCCTCGCGGTCGTCATTCTCATTTTTGCCGTGAAACTGCCGGAGTTCCGGCAGGCGTCCAACCTTCTCAACGTGCTCGACCAGTCTGTCGAGATCGCGGTCGTCGCTGTGGGCATGACCGCCATCATTTTGACGGGCGGAATCGATCTTTCCGTAGGCAGTGTTGCCGCGCTCGCCCCGTTTTTGGGAGCCTGGGTCATGACGAAACACCCGGACTGGTTCGGTGGGATGGCCTCCTCCGCCTGGTTCGGCATTGGGGTCGCGCTGCTCGTCGGGGCATCGGCAGGAGCGATCAATGGGTTCGCCATCACAAAGTTCCGCCTGCCGCCTTTCATCGCCACGCTCGGCATGATGAGCATAGTCCGGGGAGTGGCGTTTCTGGTCTCCAAGGGGTCCGGCATCTCTTCCGGCCTGCCGCCCGCCTATAAGTTCACCGCCTCCAACCTGGTGTCGATCCGGACGGCCGACGGTTCGCATTCGAATCTGACGGCGGCAGTGCTGGTCATGGGCATCGTGTTCGTGATCGGGCATCTGATTCTGACCCGAACCAGAATAGGGCGTTCGATCTATGCTACCGGGGGCAACGAGATAGCGACGATGCTCTCGGGCGTCGATGTCGAGCGTGTCAAGATCGTCGTCTATCTTGTGGGGGGGCTGCTCGCCGCGCTCGGCGGTCTGATCGAGGTCGGAACGGTCGGCGGAGCCGTTCCCGATGCAGGCAAAGACCTGGAACTGAATGCCATTGCGGCTGCTGTCATCGGCGGCACCAGTTTGACGGGCGGGCGCGGCAGCCTGGCAGGAACGTTCGCGGGCGCGCTGCTCATGCAGACCATCAGCAACGGCCTCATATTAAGCGGCGTGGATTCGAACTGGCAGCGCGTTGCCATCGGAGGCATCATCATGATCGCCGTCGGTTTCGACCAGTTTCAAAAGAGGAGGAGTGTGCGAACATGAGAACGAACTCTGCGCTTTCCAGCGAGGGACGGCGTCTGCGGCTGACTTTAGCGGGCCTGGCATTGACGGCGCTGTGCAGTGCTGCGCTGACGGGGTGTAACGA
>JAYTGR010000061.1:0-2716 GCA_043733205.1 Chthonomonadaceae bacterium | reverse complement strand
TGTCGCTGCCGGTGCCGCTCATCTGCGCTTCGATACCGCCATCGGAAATCAGTTCGATGCGGCCGCTGTCGCCGCCATTGCGCGACGCGACCAGATCGGCGGCCAGGTTGAGCGCTTCCCGCATATTCGTCGGAGTCTGGTGGGCCTGCAGGCCGTTGACGGCCCGGTGGAGTTCCGAGCGTTCGTCGGTAAATCCGGTCACGGCATCCGGGCGCGAATAGGCGGAGAGAACCAGCATCATGTCGCCGGGTTTCAGGGTGTCGATCAGTTCGTTTGCCTGCCGTTTTGCCTGATCGAGGCGATTCGGGCTGATGTCCGTCGCGCCCATCGAAGCCGAAGTATCGACGATGACAACGAAGTTGCGCCCGCCGAAATCCATCGCGTAGAAGAACGGCCTTGACAGGGCGAAAATCAGCAGAGCTGCCACGATAAGCTGAAGCAGCAGCAGCAGATTGCGGCGGAGTTTCTGGAAGGGCGCGTTGGCCTGGACGTCGCGGATCACCTGCCGCCACAGAAATGTCGAGGAGACGACGACATCTTTCCGGCGGAGCTTCAGGATATACATCGCCACGATAAGACCGCCGATGAGGGGCAGGAAGAGCAGACTGAGCGGACTGACAAGATGCATGGAAGATAGGCCTCACAGACAAGCAAAAAGAGGGGGCATTGCAGTACGCGCCGCCACTGTTCCATAGGGAGATTACTTTGGCAGTATGGGGAGATTAAATGGCATCAGCGGCCTCCGAGGGTCACGTTCTGGTCAGGGGGAACGCTGGAGATGTGATAGGCTTCGCGCTCCAGACCGTTGACCCGGCGCTCCATCTGATGCAGAGCGGTATCGAAACTCAGGTCGTACTGCATCGAGGTGTCGCGCAGACCTCTGATCTCCTCGCGTACGGCGGCAAACTCGTTGGCGATGTGCTGCGAGAGCAGGTTGTCACGCTGGAGGCGAAGCTTTTCCATCTGGCGCTTGTGGTAGGTGTAGACACCATACATCGGTAGGAGAGCAAAAAGGGTCAAGCAGGGAATGCCGACCAGCATCAATATCAGGATTTCCCAAAAATCGCTCATTCTGCTCTCTTTCCTGCCGTACTGCTTATCGGAGACGACTCAACTCGGCGACCCGCTCAGACTCGGCCGGTATAAAACGCCGTTCCATCTGATCGACACGCGACTCGACCCGCTGTAAGGCCGAGTCGAAACTGATGTCGTACTGCATCGTCGTGTCGCGCAGCGCGCGAACCTCTGCCCGCAGCGCATCGACGGCAGACCGTACGGACGCATCGTCGCCTTGATTCACCCGCAGTTTCAGTTCCATCATTTTGCGGCGATTGTGGCCCCAGATGGCCGAGAGCGGAATGCCGAAAAAGCCCAGAACCGCAACAAGACTGACGAATTCCATCATGATACGTTCTCCGTGTTATTCGGTGTTCAGGTGGCGAAGCGCTGCAGAGCCTGCGGCAAGGCGACGGTTCCTGCGTAGATCGCCTTGCCGATGATGACGCCTTCCAGATTGGGTGCGGAGATACGCCGCAGCTCTTCCAAAGCGTCCAGATCGCCCAGCGTCGTGACTCCGCCGGACGCGATGACATGCACATCCGGCACGGCGACCGCGACCTGGGCCAGCGAGACGATATTCACGCCTTTGAGCATTCCATCCCGCGCAATATCGGTGTAGATAAACCGCTGAGCACCCAGTTCCGCCATGCGTGTCACGAACGCAGCGGCCTGTTCGCCGCTGCTTTCCTGCCAGCCATGCACCGCGACGAAACCATCCCGCGCATCGACGCCGACGGCGATTTTATCGCCGTAAGCGGAGAACAGCGCCGAAATAAGTTCCGGACTGCGCGCCGCCGCCGTGCCGACGACGACACGTTCGACGCCCATGTCGAACATGCGTACAGCAGCCTCGGCGCTGCGGACGCCGCCGCCGAACTGGATCGGCAGCCCGATCTCGGCGGCGATAACACGCACGAGGCCCAGGTTGCGAGAACTTGGAACTCCGGTCCGCGCACCGTCGAGGTCGACGATGTGGAGCCACTGCGCTCCTTCCGCCTTCCATCTTGCCGCAATCTCGATGGGATCGTCCCCGTAAGTCGTGGCCCGATCGAACTGACCCTGGAGCAGCCGAACACATTTGCCGCCTTGAATATCGATGGCTGGAAAGAGGATCATCACCTTCAACCTGTCTATCGCCCCTGCTAGACTACTACTCAGTCCCAGGAGGCGAAGTTTCGCAAGATTTGCAACCCGACCGCTCCACTCTTCTCGGGATGGAACTGGGTTGCTGCGATATTGTCTTTTTCGATGGCACAGCAGAAGTCGTAACCATAGTCGCTGGTCGCGCTGACCACGGCTTTATCTTCGGGAACCGGAAAGTAGGAGTGAACGAAATAGACTCGCGAGCCTTCGGCCAGTCCGGCCAGCAGGCGGGACGGCGTCGGGAAGTCCAGAGCGTTCCAGCCGATGTGCGGCACTTTCAAGTCGGCGGCAGCCGCGTTCGGCAGGCCGTCTTCGAAAAACTGAACGACGCGGCCGGGCACGACGCCCAGACCCGGTGTGGAACCCATCTCGGTGCTGGAGTCGAAGAGCATCTGCAGCCCCAGACAGATGCCGAGGAACGGCTTGCCCTGGGCGATATGGCGGCGAACGGCTTCGTCCAGGCCGCTGTGATGCAGGTTGCCCATCGCCGCGCAGAAGGCTCCGACGCCGGGCA
>JAYTGR010000060.1:0-2717 GCA_043733205.1 Chthonomonadaceae bacterium | reverse complement strand
GATCGCCCGTATAGGCGAAGCGGCCCGTGCCGAAGTAGTTTTCGACCGGCGGACGCGCGTCGCCGAAGACCGTGAGCGTACCCAGGGCGCCGCTGGTGAAGCGGAAAGAGAGGACTGCGCGCAGGTCTCGCTCCGGATCGTCCATGAGCGCCGAGACCTCTGCCACACGCAGTCCCGTGCCGATCAGCATTCCACTCAGCAGATGGTTGCCCACATCCTGCAGATAGCCGCCTCCGCCCAGCGCCGGGTCTGCACGAAACTGAGTGGGCAGAATGGGAAACTCTTCCGGATTCGGTTTGAACTCGGCGTTACCGAAGAAGCCGAGCGCATCTGGATTGGCATAGCCGGTCTGACTGACATCCAGGAGCCGCCCCAGCCGCCCCGTGCGAATGGCGTGCCCGACATACCGATGCGCGGCATCGTAACAGTGGCCAAAAAAGACGGCCAGCAGCACGCCTTTCGCCGCCGCGAGCGCAATCAGCTCCTCGCCCTCCTTTACTTTAATGCTCAGCGGCTTGTCGGTCAGAACCGGCAGCCCCCGCTCCAGCGCCGCCTTCACATGTCCATAGTGCATCGCATGCGGTGAACAGACGATCACGGCATCCAGCGCCGCCTTGTCGAGCATCTCTTCATGACTGGTAAAAGTCTGGGGAACCCCGACCAGATCTGCGAACTCCTTCAAACGCTCCGGCGACCGCCGGCACGCCGCCACGATCTCGACATCCCCCGTCGCTTTCAGAGCAGGCGCATGCGTATGCGCCGCCCACCACCCTGCCCCAATAATACCAACACGAATCTTTCTCTCCAAGTGCTCTTCTCACCTATTCCTATTCTTTGTGCGCGGGCATCAGTTCCCAGTGTTCGCCGAAGAAGTCGGCTGCGGCTATTTTGCCAGGCCAGCGGGAGTTCGGGGGCTCGGTGATGTCTACGACAGCCCAGTCCGGCAGCTTGGGTGTCTGGCGGGCGTTGTTCAGATAGTCGTATTCGCGAAACGTGAAGCCGCTGTTGAGGACGATGTAGTGTTTCGGATTAAGCGGATTTGGATAGATCATCACCGGCACGCTGGTATCGGGCGCATAGGTCTGGCCGTTGACATGCACTCCGGCTGCATCCCACTTGACCGGGAGTTTGGCGGCGATCTTCGCCAGGATCCTGTTGCTCGATGGATCGCCCCAGAGGATCAGATTGCTCCCTGCGATGTCGGCTGTCGTGATCGCACTGTCATCTTTTACGATGGCCTCGCCCCGAAACTGACGCCGCCACTCCGTCACCGCATGCTTCATCTCGCCTTCGACGAAAGCGCCTACCTTCGCGTTCATCGGGGTGCCGGTCGGGCGCACCATGATGAAACGGCTCATGAAGGCATCGTCGATCGGCCCCTGCAAATTGTGCTGTTTCGCGAGACGGTTCTCGGTTTCGGATTTCACTGTGGCCCATTTGCCGTTCACTTTGCGGAAGTGGACCGGGCCGGATTTCCAGGGGAATTTCTGGCCATCGACCTCGATCGTTTTTAGGTGTTCCCAGTCGACATCGGCGGGCGGACGCAGCGTGAGCGCAGTCACATTCAGCGTTTTGACGGCAAGGGCGCTGCTGGGCTGGAGATCCGCATCCACGCGTGCGCGCTCCCACTCCTTCCCCATCGCATCGACCGTCAGCCATTTCAGCGTGTTGTACTTCAGCGTCCAGGTCGTGAACTTGATGCTCTCGGGTGCCAGATCGTTGCCTTTGGCCACGAAGGCGTCTACGCGTGCCGCCACATCCAGTTTGGCGTTCTTCTCATAGAAGTGCCCGGCTTTGGGGCCGATGATATGCGTCAGGGTCAGCCCTTCCGCCGCCATCGCTTTGGTCATGAACTCTGCCGCCTGGCGCTGTCCATCGATCTCACCCGAGTAGGCGACCGTGGGCACATTGTAGATGTTCAGGGCGTAATCGGTGCTGTCGTAGAGATGCCAGAGCGTCTGCTCGTACCAGGTCGGTTTAAGGATCTCGTTCTGGTAGACTTTCAGGAAGTCGGCGGTTTCGGAGAACCCGGCGCCGGGGTTGGCGGCGGCCCAGAGGCCGGAGTAGTGGGTGGCGAACATCCAGCAGGAGGCTCCTCCCAGTGAGAACCCACGCACCGCCAGCCGGTCCATATCGACGGGGTAGTGCCTGGTGATATGCAGCATGGCCTCGAAGGTATCGACTTCGCCTGCAAAGCGGTTGGGGTTGCAGTAGCGTCCGTAGGGATGCAGCATAAAGGTGTCGGGCGGGGCGAACTCGCCCATGGAGCGCTGGCGGTCGCTGATAAAGTTGACTTCGCTCAGGGTCTCACCGCGCCCATGAAACCAGATTTCGAGGGGACGTTTGCGGCTCGTGCTCTCCGCGAATGTCGTCGGTACGATGATCCCATAGGGCTGCACGGAGCCGTCGATCTGCGATACATAGCCGCGTGCGACGGGGCCGGTCTGCGTCGTCCAGGGCGTCTTGCCCGCCCGCAGGTTCGCGGCGCGCTCCATTCCCTGGGTCAGGAGCGTTTTGGCGGTCCTGATCTCGTTAGGATTGAAAAACTCGTTGTACTTCAGCGCATACCGCGCCGCATTGTAGTAGATCTGCACATCCGGCAGGAGATCCAGCAGGACCGGCTTTCCCTGCAGCTCCGCGCGCAGCGAGTCGATCTCTTTGCCGAGCGCGGCGATGCCCGTCTCCAGCGCGGTCCGATCCTCGGCAGAAACCGCAAC
>JAYTGR010000059.1:0-7557 GCA_043733205.1 Chthonomonadaceae bacterium | reverse complement strand
GGCGAGTTTTATCCGATTAGCGCAGTGTGTCGATGTTTGCGCGGCTTATTGTGGAATATTGGGCGGCGTGATGTAGCCCAGGCGGATGCGCAGGGTGTGGGGGGTGCTGTCGTCTTCGAGGCAGATGGCGTGGTTGGTGACCGTCTGGCCGTCCAGTTCGACGGAAACGACGCCGTGGCTGACGTGGTCGGGGTTCTCCACGACGATTTCGTAGGGCGTGCTGTGGTAGCGATAGCGCACCGTGAAGCCGCTCCACTCGGTGGGCAGAGTGGGGTCGAGAGAGAGCTGGTCGCCGCGCAGGCGGAAACCGGCGATCTCTTCGAGCCAGACGCGGTACATCCAGGCAGCGGAGCCGGTGTACCAGGTCCAGCCGCCCTGGCCGACACGGTCTTTGAGGGCGTAGATGTCGGCGGCGACGACGTAGGGTTCGACCTTATAGCGCTGCACGTCTGCCGGTTCGCGGGAATGCTCCACCGGGCTCATCATGCGCAGAATGGCAACTGCTTCGTTACCTTTGCCCTGGCGGGCGAGCGCGAGCGGCACCCAGAGCGAGCCATGGGTGTACTGTCCGCCGTTCTCGCGGACGCCCGGCGGATAGCCTTTGATGTAGCCGGGATCGTGGGTCGTTTTGTCGAAGGGCGGCGTGAAGAGGAGCATCAGGCGGTCGTTGGGCCGGACGAGCCGGTCCTGGACGGCCTGCATCGCCATTTCAGCGCGCTTCGGGTCGCCCATGCCGGAGATGACAGCCCAGGACTGGCCCAGAGAGTCGATCTGCGCCTCATCGCTCGTGTGGGAGCCGAGCGGAGTGCCGTCGTCGAAGAAGGCGCGGAGATACCATTCTCCGTCCCACGCCTGCGCTTCAATCGTGGCGGCGAGCTGGACAGCGTGCTGTTCGCACTCCACGGCTTCGGCTTCCTGACTGCGCAGACGCAGCAGCTCGGCAAAGTCGTGCAGGGCATGAATCAGGAACCAGGCCAGCCAGACGCTCTCGCCTTTCCCCTCGATACCGACCCGGTTCAGGCCGTCGTTCCAGTCGCCGCCTCCGATCAGCGGCAGACCGTGCGGCCCACCCGTTGCCCCCTTCAGAATCGCGCGCCGACAGTGCTCCAGCAGCGCCGCCTTCTCCTCCGAGACAGCCGGCAGATTGAACGCTTCGTGCTCGTGCTCTTCCAGCACTTTGCCATCGAGGAAGGGGATCACCTCGTCCAGGATCGCCGTGTCGCCTGTCACCCGCACATAGTGCGCCGTCGTGAACGGAAGGAACAGCAGGTCATCGGAGATACGCGTGCGGACCCCTGCGCCCGACGGCGGATGCCACCAGTGCTGCACATCGCCCTGCGTGAACTGCCGCGCCGCCGTCCGCACGATCTGCTCACGCGCCAGCTGCGGCGCCGCGTACACCAGCGCCATCACATCCTGCAGCTGATCGCGGAAGCCGTAAGCGCCGCCCGACTGATAGAAGGCCGACCGGCCCCAGAGCCGGCAGCTGACGTCCTGATAGAGCAGCCAGCGGTTGAGCAGGAAGTTGACCGCCTTATCGGGCGTTTCGATCTGCACCGTATCGAGCAGCCGGTTCCACCAGTCGCAGGTCGTGGCGAGGGTCTGCTCAAAAACGTCTGGAGAGCGGAACCGCTCCGCCAACGCGCTCGCTTCCGCTGCGTCCGCTGCCGAACCCAGCAGGAAGACGACCTCAGACTGCTGGCGCGGCTCGATCTCCACGGTGACCTGGATGGCGTAGCAGGGGTCCAGACCGGCACCCACACGGCCGGAGAGACGAGTGCGCGTCAGGCCCGCGGGAGCCGACGAGACGCCGTTGCGGCCGATAAACTCCGCCCGGTCCCCGGTAAACGAAACGATGGGCAGGCTGGAGGCGACAAACGCGACCCGCTCCCCGAAATCGGGATGATAGGGGTTTCCAGCCGTAAGAATCTGATGCTGTGTGTCCCACTGCGTGAAGATGTGGCTCTGCGTCTCTTCGCGCTCGGTGCCAAGCGTCCACGCCCCGTAGAGTGTGACTGTCAGACGCCGCCGCCGCGACGAGCGGTTGGTGAGCCGCAGACGCTGCAGACGCACCGGCGCTCCCCCCGCATCGTCCACAGGAACACTGGTAGTGAGCCACTGGTCGATGGAGTGGCTGTTGTGCTCGAAATGCGTATAGCCCTGCCCGTGATGGATGCGATAGGCGTCCTTCTCGCGGATCGGCAGGGGCGTCGGCGTCCAGACGACGCCCAGCTCTTCATCGCGAATATAGAGCGTATCGCCGCCAGGATCGGAGACCGGGTCGTTGGTCCAGGGTGTGAGGCGCGTACTCTGGCTGTTGCCATACCAGGAGTAGCCCTGCCCGGTCTCCGACACCATCGTCCCGAAGGAGGGGTTCGCCATGACGTTGATCCAGGGCATCGGGGTCTGCGTGTCGGGGCCGAGATAGATGACATACTCTCTGCCATCCGCCGTGAAACCGCCCAGGCTGTTGAAGTACGACAGCTCCATGAACGGCAGGGGCGCCGAGGGCTCTTCGCTGAAAGGTGTGTTTTTGGTGAGCGCCGGGGGCAGCGTGACGGACTGCGTCGGCGTGCCGAGCTGCTGGGCCAGCGATCCGCGCGCGGCGATCAGAGTCACGCGGGCGGTCGTCAGCAGCAGAGCGCGGTCGTCCGGCGGGATCTGCGCGGCAGGGCGCAGGAAGACGCCGCCCGCACGGTCCGTGCCGGTCAGCTGCGAATAGGCCTCGACCATCCGTCTCAGCTGGTTCTGCAGGGGCTGATCGTAGGTCGAACCCTCCTCGTTCAGGATCACCAGATCGGCTTTCAGGCCATGCTGCTGCCAGTAGGTATGCGCCATGAGTGTCTGCCGCACGAGGTCGATGTCCTGCGAATCGCCTATCGTAACGACGACGATCGGCAGATCGCCGGAGATGCCGTAGGCCCAGAGCTGAGACTGCCCCAGCACCCGGCGTGTGAGGCGCTCCGGGGCCGGACGCAGCAGCGGGTTGGGGTAGAGGACATGCGCCGCCAACTGCTGGAACAGCTGGGCTTCGTCCTGATGAATCCGCAGATGCCGGAGCTCCAGCTGCGCGTGCGTCCAGGCCATCTCGATGGCCCGATGGGCGGCGCGGATGTCGTGGTACTTTTCCGCCAGCGCGACCGCCTCGTCCCGGCTTCCGGCGGCGCCGGTGATAAAGGCGATCTGAACCCGTGCACCGGGTTCGAGCGTCACACGGCGGCGCAGGCTGAAAATGGGATCCAGGACATCACCGACCGTCTGGCTGAGCTCGCCTTCGACCGCCGCCGGCCGGTCCGTGCCCCGTCCCCGTCCCAGAAACAGCGCCCGATCGGTCTCATACTGCAGAACGGAATCGAATGCGCCGTCGTCGGCCGTGCAGTGCATCGCCCAGATCGGCGCATCCTCGGCGGCACGGGGCCGGCGGCCGGCGAGCAGCGCGTGCTGCTCCGGCAGCGCTTCTGTCGCCACAAAAAGTTTGCTGAACGCGGGATGCGCCCTGTCCGCGTTATGCCCCGCCATCGCGACTTCCAGATAACTCGTCAGCTCTAAGGACCGCCTGCGCAGGGATCGGTTGGAGAGCGTGATCCGGCGGACTTCGACGCTGTCTTCCGGCGAGACGACGATCTCCGTGACGGTTTCGATGCCGTTGTCCCGCCGCCGGTATTCGGCTTTGTCGGCGGCGAAAGTGACCAGATAGCGCTGGGGCAGCGTGCGGACCGGCTGGTAGGCCGTGGACCAGACCACGCCGTTCTCACAGTCTTTGACATAGCAGAAGCTGCCATAGGCGTCACGCGTCGTGTCGGACCGCCAGCGGGTGATCTCACGATCTTTCCACTGACTGTAGCCGCCGCCTGCATTGGTCACCATCACGCTGTAGGTGCCGTTCGAGAGCAGATTCGTCCGGGGAACCGCAGTATGGGGCGTCTCGATCCGTCCTGCGGCCGGAGCCGTCAGGAGCGGCTGCAGGCGCGGCAGATGTTCGCGGCGCACCGTGCCCTTGATCAGCGCCGGTGACGGCGGAATGCGCTCATAGAGCAGCGACTCCGTTGCCCGCACCGCCGGAGAGCGATGGAACCGCTCCTGCAGAATATCGGCGTGGATCGCGTTGTCGATGGCGCTGAGGATCATGCCCTGGTGGTGCGACATATAGGAGTAGACGATGACCCCGCGCTCGCCCTCCGGACCCTCCTGGCGGGAGTAGTCGATCGACTCGTAGAAGCCGTAGTCGTTCCGCATTCCCATCTTGTCGAGGCGGCGCAGGTTTTTCACGGCAGCTACCGGCGCGACCGCCAGCGCCAGGGCGGAGGCGTACGGCGCGACGACAAGGTCGTCCTCGAGGCCGCGCTTCATGCCGAGGCCCGGAACGCCGAATGCCTGATACTGATAGATCTGGTGCGAATCCAGGGCGCTGTAGGCCGCCTCTGAAACGCCCCAGGGAATATTGCGCTGCCTGCCATAAGCGATCTGACAGTCTACCGCCGTCCTGCAGGCCTTGTCGAGCATGGAGTTGTCGAAGCTGCGGGTCATCAGCAGGGGCATCAGGTACTCGAACATCGTGCCGCTCCAGGAGAGCAGGGCGCGCTCGCCGAACGCCGCCCCATAAGGCCGCCCGAGCGCCCACCAGTGTTCCAGAGGCACTTCGCCCCGCGCCACCGCGACAAAACTGCCCAAGCGGGCTTCGCTCGCCATGAGATCGTAGTGCCCGTTGTCCATGCGCTGATCCGCGACATTATAGCCGGTGCAGAACAGATCGCGGTCGGTATCGTAGAGAAACTTCATGTTCATGCCGTCGGCCAGGGTGCGCACGCGCCTATTCGCGTCATTGGCCTGCGACAGCCGCTCTCCCGCCAGCCACTGCGTCCGCGCGACCGAGTCCGCCAGTTCCTTCAGCCAGACGCGGGCGGTATCGGTAAGTTTTAGCTCCTCTCCCCGCGCCTGCAGGGCGACCAGCACCCGCAGTCCGCCGACATCTCCAGAGGCGAGAGTGCGCAGAGAGGGCGTGGCGCTGAGAGCCAGCCGCCGCCACTCGTGGGCGTCCGAACCGAAGCGCAGCAGGCCGCCTTCCGGCGGGGAGGCGAGCAGCTCCACCCAGTGCAGATAACGATCCACCACTTCGTTCCAGGCTTTGACCTGCTTTTCGGCCTGCTGTGCCCAGTAGCGGCACGCCTGATCCTCCGCACAGTGTTCGCTGACGGCCCGGACCATCAGCCGAGTTAGAGTCGCCGCCAGGCGGATGTTGGCGACCAGCTGCTCCAGATTTTGCGGGGCAGAGACGGCCAGAGCCTCCAGAGCGATCAGCGATTTTTCCGGATTCGTTCCCTGCAGCGAATCCATCGCGGGCATGCTGCGCAGCAGCGCCAGGGTGTCTTCCAACCCCCGGAACGCCTGAGGGGTGATCACAGGACGGGAGAGCAGTTCGTCGATACCCTGCTCGAGCGCCCAGAGGTTGCCGAGCAGGTTGCCGCTGTCGACCATCGAGACGTAGCGCGGCAGCAGCGGCTGCAGAGTCTGAATATCGTACCAGTTGAGCAGATGGCCTTCGTACCGCTCCAGCTTCTCCAGAGTCTGCATGGTCGCGAGGGTACGGTCCACCGTCTCGTCGATCATGATATAGCCGAAGTCGTAGGCGATCACGGGCGCGAGCAGGCTCAGGCCGATGTTGGTGGGCGACGTGCGCTGCGCCACCTCATGCCGAATGAACTCCTGGTAGTTGTCCGGCGGCAGCCAGCTGCTCTCGACGCAGACGAACTCCTGAAAAAAACGCCAGGTCTGCCGCGCGACCTGCCGCAGCAGACGCTTGTCGTCGGCGGTCAGCAGGAAGACCGACCGATCCCAGAGCGGCGCATTCAGCCAGGCGGCCAGCAGAGGCGCAACGATCCAGAGGCCGAGGAAGAGCTGTGCTGCCCGCTCGGCGCTCGGGGCACGCAGGGCGAGCGCGATCGTGACTGCGACGAAGACGGCGGTCATCCAGGTCATGTTGGAGATGAACTGCCGCTGCCGATTTTTGGAGTTGCGGTGCGCTTCGTGCGCTGTCTCCCACTCCAGAAGCAGGGTGTGCGACACCAGGCGGCGGTACCAGACGCGCCCAATGGCATCGAGAGACGTGACAGCCTGATGCGGCAGCAGGGCGGTGAAGATCGCGCAGCGAACCAGACCCGTCGCGAAATCCAGCCAGACTTTGCGATTGAGAGCCGCGCGGCTGGTCAGGTGCGTGAGGACGGTAGTGAGAGGCGGCAGGAACATCACCAGGCCCGCGAACAGGCTCACGGCCGCAGCAGCAGGCGAAAAGAACCAGGCGGTCAGCAGCAGCGTCACTAGGGCGGCCGGCACCAGACTGCGGCGCAGGTTGTCGGCGATCTTCCAGCGGCTGAGCAGCGAGAGCGGGTTCGCGGCGCGTTCTCCTTCGCCTGTCGGAACTTTCGGGAAGAGCCAATCGACGATCTGCCAGTCGCCGCGTGTCCAGCGGTGCTGCCGCCCGGAATAGACGAGGTAGTCCTTCGGAAAGAAGTCCAGCAGTTCGATATCGCTCGCCAGTCCTACCCGGACATGGGTGCCTTCGATCAGATCGTGACTGAGCAGATGGGCTTCGGGAAAGCGCCCGGAAAGAACGCTGTAGAACGCCTTCAGGTCGTAGATGCCTTTGCCATGATAGCTGCCCTCGCCCGCCAGATCCTGATAGACGTCGGAGATGGCGTGCGTGTAGGGATCTGTCCCGGCAGCATCAGTGAAGATTCGTGAGAACAGCGTTGCGGTGGCGCTCGGCAGACTGGTGCTGACCATCGGCTGAATGATCGTGAAGCCGCGCTCGACCCGCCGTCCATCCGCCGAGACATGCGCTCTGTTGAGCGGATGGGCCAGCGTCTCGACCATGCGCCGCGCCGTCTCTCGAGGCAGCTGCGTATCGGCGTCGAGCGTGATGACGAATGCGACGCCTCGCAGCGCCTCGGCCTCCCCGACATGCAGGAGACTGTCGACATCGGGGCCGGTCTCGCCCATTAAGAAACGGTTCAGATGTTCGAGTTTGCCGCGCTTGCGCTCCCACCCGATCCAGCGTTTCTCGCTCGCGCTCCACTGCCGCTCCCGATGAAACAGAAAGAAGTGGCCTTCCCCATAGCGGGTATTCAGCTGCTCGATGCCGCCTACCGCGACTTCGAGGCGTTCGACATCGTCGGGCATCTCCTTTTGCGGCGCGTCGGAAAAGTCGCTGAGCAGTCCAAAGCAGAGGTTTGGGTCGGGATTTGCGAGGTACCGGATCTCCAGCAGTTCCACCTGTTCGCGGATGCTTTGTGGAGTCAGCAGCATCATGGGGACAATGACGAGGGAGCGGCTCTCGTCCGGGATTCCGGCTGCGTAATACATTTTGGGCAGAAACTGCGGCGGCAGCAGGCGCGTCACCAGATAGTTGACGAGCTGGACCGCGATCTCGCTCGCGGGCAGGAGCGCCAGCAGGCCGAGCAGCAGCAGCATGGCGGGATGCGTTCGGGCATGGGCTGCGGCAGACAGGAGCAGGCCGAGGGCCAGCGCCGTTCCCAGGGCGATGCTGCCGGTATAGAGGCC
>JAYTGR010000058.1:0-7565 GCA_043733205.1 Chthonomonadaceae bacterium | reverse complement strand
ATTCTTACTCCTACATGTGGCCGCGCGATGGGGCGCTGGTGGCGCATGCCCTGGATATGGCCGGCTACCACGAAGTGACACGCCGGTTCTTTCACTTCTGCGCGCAGATCATCGATCCGAACGGCTATTTCTGGCACAAATACAATCCGGATGGAACGATCGGCTCCTCCTGGCATCCCTGGGCCAGCAAAGAGGGCGATTCTCAGATGCCGATCCAGGAGGACGAGACGGCGCTGGTGCTCTATGCGCTCGGCGAGCATTTCGCGCGCACAGGCGACGTAGACTTTCTGCGCGGCGTCTATCGCCCCCTGATCGAGCCGGCCGGCGACTTTCTGGCCAACTTCCGCGATCCGATCACGCGGCTGCCGGATATGTGCTGGGATCTCTGGGAAGAGCGGCGGGGAATCCATACCTTTACGGTAGCGACGGTGTGGGCGGGCCTGCAGGCCGCCGCACAGTTCGCGGGGATTTTCGGCGACAGAGACCGAGAGAGCCGCTATCTCGCGGCGGCAGACGAGATACGTCGGTCCGCCGATACCCATCTGTTCGACGTCGAGCGGAACCGGTTTCTGCGTTCGGTAAGCGTCGATAAGCGTGTCGTCAGCGCCGACACGACGCTCGATGCCAGCCTGTGCGGCCTGTTCCTCTGTCGTTTTCTGGGCCCGGACGACCCGCGCCTGATCTCCACGATGGAGCAGATGGAGCAGCGGCTGTGGGTGAAAACGGATGTCGGCGGGATGGCACGGTACGAAAAAGACACCTACTACTGCTGCACCGGCGATTTCGACCGCGTTCCCGGCAACCCCTGGTTTCTCTGCACGCTCTGGCTGGCACAGTGGCACATCCGTAAAGCGCGCTTCCTGCGCGAACTGGACAAGCCGATCGAACTGATACGCTGGTGTATCGCCCACGCGCTGCCGTCCGGCGTGCTCGCAGAGCAGATCAACCCCTTCTCCGGCGCGCCGCTCTCCGTCTCTCCGCTGACATGGTCCCACGCGACCTACGTCGAGACCGTCTGTAACCTGCGCGACAAACAGCGTTCCCTGCTGCTGCGCGGACTGGACGACCAGCAGGACTGGGAGCTGGACCTCGCTGAGATGGTGAGTTCCACGGAGTAGGGCAGGAAATGGCCGGGCCGGTGTCGAAGTCTGGCGCGTTCGGGAATGCTTCCCGAACGCGCCAAATCTGTTTTGCTTCAGGGAGAAAACGCTCATGCCGCGTATAGACGGAAGAGGGAGCGCACAGATGCGCCCTGCAAAGATCACGCGAGGCTTTATGCCGAATGCCGAGGGCTCCTGCCTGATCGAGATGGGGAACACGCGGGTGATCTGCACCGCCTCGATAGAAGAGAAGATACCGCCGTTCCGCAAGGCGGAGGGCCAGCTCGGCTGGCTGACCGCCGAATACGGCATGCTGCCGCGCGCCACCAATACCCGCACCCAGCGCGAGACCAAGAACGGTCCCGGCGGACGAACGGTGGAGATTCAGCGCCTGATCGGGCGCAGTCTGCGCACGGTCGTCGAGATGCCGGTGCTCGGGGAGCGCACTCTCTGGATCGACTGCGACGTGCTGCAGGCCGATGCCGGTACGCGCTGCGCCGCGATTACGGGCAGTTATGTCGCGGTCGCCGAGGCGTGCCGCAAACTGGTCAATGCGAAACAGATCGGCCGCATGCCGCTCCTCGGTCAGGTCGCGGCGATCAGCGTCGGCGTCGTCGGCTCCGACGAGATCCTCGATATGTGCTACGAAGAGGACGGCAAGTGCAATGTCGATCTGAACGTGGTCGCGATGGACAAAGGCCGCTATATCGAGGTGCAGGGCACGGGCGAAAAGACGCCCTTCGACCGCAATCGACTGAACCGGCTTTTGGATCTGGCGCAGATCGGCCTGGACGAACTGTTTCGTCTGCAGCGCGCGGCGCTGGAGGGGATCCTGTGAGCCTCGAACGCAAACTGCTCATTGCTACGACGAACCTGAAGAAGGGCGGGGAGATGGCGGAGATCCTGAGAGCCGCCGATCTCAATATCGCTTTTAGCTCCCTGGCGGACTATCCCGGCGCACCCGAAGTGGAAGAGACGGGTGACACATTCCTGGCAAATGCGTATCTCAAAGCGGCAGCCGCAGTCGAGCTGACGGGACTGGTCTCGATCGCGGACGATGGCGGGCTCTGTATCGATGCGCTCGATGGGCAGCCGGGGGTCTATTCGCACCGTTTTCTCGGCATCGATACCTCTTTTCCGGACAAGATGAATCAGATTCTGGAGATGATGCAGGACGTGCCGGACGCGCAGCGGACCTGTCGTTTCCAGTGTGCGGTCGTGGTGGCTGCCCCGGACGGCCGGCGTTTCGACTGCATGGGGATCTGTGAAGGCCGCATCGGATACGAAATGCGTGGGAGCCAGGGGTTCGGCTACGACTCGATCTTTCTCCTTCCGGAGACCGGCCGGCACATGGCGGAACTTTTGCCGCGCGAAAAACATCGTATCAGTCATCGCGGCAAGGCGCTCGCACAGGCCGTGACCGCGCTCCAATCCATTTTCTGAGGCGTACAGTACGCCTGCAAATAGGGAAAGTAACATATGACGGAACCGGAACCGGAACCCATGGGGGAGCAGAAGCACAGCCGGTGGTCCTTTCCCTGGGTGAAGCACCATGTCATTCGGCTCACCGACTGCGAAGAGGCGAATCGCAAGGGGGAGACGGTCAACCGCGTATTCTGCTATATCCGCCGTCTGGTCGATGCGTATGGCACCCATCAATGCGGGCTGATGGCATGCGCCTGCGCCTATTGTGCTCTGCTCTCTCTGGTGCCTATCCTGGTCGTAGGAATCGCCGCGCTGGGCTTCTTCATGGGCGGCTCGCAGCATGCTCTGCACCGGGTCGAAATGGCTATCGGATACTATGTGCCCCACGATCCCGGCATCCTCGAATCGGTCAACGACATTCTCAAGCATATTCTGTCCGACCGCGCGCTGATCGGGGTGATCGGGATGGTGGGGCTGCTCTACGGCGCCCACCAGGCTTTCCTCGCGCTTCAGCCGGCCATGAATATCATCTGGGGCGTATCGGAGACGCGGCACTGGCTCAAACAGCGCCTGATCGCCTTTGCCCTCTCCTTCTACGCGATCGTTCTTATGGGCGCCAATCTGGCTGCGGTCGCGCTGTTTGCGTATATCTCTCGTGCCGACATCCCCCTTGTTTCCAACCGGCTGATCGGTTTTCTGGTCAGCCTGCTGCCCATGCTCATACTGGCGCTGCTTTTCGCGACTCTCTACCGGGTGCTGCCCGCTTACAAGGTGCCCTGGAGGGCCGCCTTTCTGGGAGCAGGGGTTGCGGCTCTGTTCTGGCAGCTGACGCTGATCGGGTTCGGCGTCTATCTCGCACACTACCACAGCTACAACAGGCTCTACGGCCCGCTCGGCGGGCTCGTCATTCTCGTCGTATGGGCCTACTACTCCATGAGCATTCTCCTACTGGGAGCGGAAATCGCGGCCGATTTCGCCACACGTCGGTATGGCATTCGCGCTGCCGAAGCGCGCGCCCATTCCGGCGCGGACCTGACGGCGGCGACCGGTAAGAATCGGGCGCTGCCGCCTTCGGAGCTGTCCTGAAAAATCACCGTGCCTGGAACTGCCCGGAGTCGTCTCTGCGTAGTGAGGATATGGCTGCGGGCAGCCCGGTCCTGACTTCGCTGCGGCGACACCAAAAGCGGCCGCTCATTCGCTCGACACCTCCGGTTGGAAAGGCAGCGCAAATGTTCCGTTCTCGACGAACGCATCGAAACAGCATTTTCCCGGCATCGGGAATACAGTCTCTGCTCGGTCTGTTCTGTGCAGGTCTGCTCCTGTTGGGCAGCGGCGTCTATGCGGCCGATACACGGCTTGCCGAGCCGCTGCGTGTCCTGATTCTGGGGGGCGGGCCGAGCCTCGAGTACAATCAGGTGGCGATCGAGAGCAACGTGCGTTACGTTCACAAACTTCTGCCGCGCGGCACCGTGCAGACGACGCTGTTTGCGGACGGTGACGCCGGCCATGCCTCTGTGCTGTACGATGACGACCTGTCCAGGCAGTCGAACGGAGCGTTCCTGCTGGATCTCTTTCTGCAGGGCACCGCAGGCGAGTCGGGCTCCGGCTCCCACTATCGCAAGCCCAATATCGGCAAAGTCGATGGGCCTTCCAAGAAGGCAGAGTTCGCACGGCAGATCGGCCGCATCGCGGAGGAGCCGGATCTGTCGAACCGACAGCTGCTGCTCTATTTTACCGGACACGGCAGTCCGGGCAGACACGGCAGCCGAGACCGCGCCGATTACGAGAACAACGTCTACGACATGTGGGGGAAGGACGAGGCGCTGAACGTCCGGGAGTGTGCCCGGCAGATTGGGCAGCTTCCCGCTGCCGCACCCGTCACCGTCGTCATGGTGCAGTGTTATTCCGGCGCTTTCGCCAACCTGCTCTTCGAGGGCGGCGATCCCAACGGGGAGGTAATCTCCCGTGATTTTGCCGGGTTTTATGCCACGGTGAACGACCGGGTCGCGGCGGGCTGTACGTCGGCCGTCAATGAAGCGGAATATCACGATTTCACATGCTATTTCTTCGCTGCGCTGACAGGCCGCGACCGGGTAGGCAGAGTGGTGACCGGCTGCGACTACAATCATGACGGCAGGGTCGGCATGAACGAAGCCTACTGCTATACCCTGCTCAACGATGAGTCGATCGACGTGCCGGTCTGCACCTCCGATGTTTTTCTGCGCCGCTTTGTCGTGATGAAAGGCGCAGACATCTTTCAAACTCCCTGGCCGTCGATCGTGGCGTGGGCCGATCCCGCCCAGAAGGAAGCCCTCGAAGGGCTCGCCAGCCGGCTCAAACTCACCGGGGACGACCGCCTGAAGACCGCCTATGACCGGACGTTTCGCAGTGCGAACGGGAATGGCCGCGATCCCCAGTGGCTGGAGCGCTACCGTCTGGCGCAGTCGAAATTCGGCACGCTGCTCAAAGAGGGACGCCGTGAACTGCTGAGGCGCTATCCCGACCTGCGTTCGGCCACGGCCGCAGCGTATGCGCGGACACGTAAAGAAGCCATTGCCCGTCTGGACCGCGATTCGGCGGAGGGGAAGTGGAAAGAGCTGCTCGACGCGAACGATGCGGTCGACAAAGCCAATCAGGACGGTGAAAATCAGAGCATCGCGGAGTCCAAACTGCTGCGCCTCGTCCGTCTGGGCAAGAGTGTGGTGCTCGCCCACGAGCTGCTGCAGTCCGGCACTCCTCAGATCAAAGCCCGCTACCAGAAACTGATCGAGGCAGAAGGGCGAACCCTTCTGCCTCCGGTCGGCGCTCTGCCCAAGGACACGGTCGATGACTATCGCGGCTCCGGCTTTTTACGCGGCACGATGCGCAGTCCTAACTCCTGCAACTGCACATCGTCTACTGTCGAAGGCGCGTCCATGAGCGGGTCGTAGCCGAAGCCCATCTTCGGAAACGCGATGACTTCCCGTATGTTCGGCTCGTCCAGCAGGTTCATGAGCAGACGGTCGATGCCGGTCGCGAATCCGCCGTGCGGAGGAGCTCCGTAGGTGAACGCCTCCAGGATGTGCGCGAAGCGCTCCTGCTGCTTTTCCCGCGAGATGCCGAGCAGATCGAAGACCCGCGCCTGAATGTCGGCACGATGGATACGGATACTGCCCGAACCCGACTCCTGCCCGTTGCAGACCAGATCGTAACACTGCGCCCGGATCTTCGAGGGATCGGTGTCGAAATAGGCCAGATGCTCGGGGTAGGGCATGGTGAAGGGGTGATGTTCCGCCTCCCAGCGCTGCTCCTCTTCGTTCCACTGCACCAGCGGAAAGTCGGTGATCAGCGCGAACTGCAGGATGTTCGGATCCCGAAGCCCCTTGCGCCGTCCGATCTCCAGCCTGAGCCGGCCCAGGACGTTGGCGACGACGGTCGGTTTGGGATCCGCGACGATGCAGATCAGGTCGCCCGCCTCCGCCTCGACCGCTGTGAGGATGCTCTGCAGCTGTTCTTCTGTCAGGAACTTGGCAATCGCCGACTTCACCTCCACCGGACTGAGCTGCGTGACGGCGATCGTCGCCAGCCCCTTTGCTCCGAACTCTTTGCAGAAGTTCCCCAGATCATCGACCTCTTTGCGGGACTGCGCCGCGCCGCCGGGGTAGCGGACGGCTTTCACCTGGCCGCCGTTCGTGAGGGCCGCTTCGAATACGGCGAAGCCGGCGGGCCGAACGATCTCGCTGAGGTCGGCCAGTTCCAGGCCGAAACGCATATCGGGTTTGTCGCTGCCGTAGCGGCTGAGCGCCTCATCCCAGGTAAGACGGGGGAACGGTTTCGGCAGCTGTTTGTCGCTCAGGTGCTCGACCACGTCGATGGTCATGCCTTCGATGAGCTGCAGGACATCCTCCTGCTCCACAAACGACATTTCGACATCGAGCTGAGTGAACTCCGGCAGACGGTCGGCACGCTGCGCCTCGTCCCGGAAACAGCGGGCGATCTGGAAGTAGCGCTCACAGCCTGCGACCATCAGGAGCTGTTTGTACTGCTGCGGCGACTGCGGCAGCGCGTAGAACAGGCCGGGTTCGAGGCGGTAGGGGACCAGATAGTCGCGCGCGCCTTCCGGAGTGCTCTTGGTGAACAGAGGCGTTTCGATCTCGATGAACGTCTGACTGTCCATGTAGTCGCGAATGCGTTTGATGGCCCGATGCCGGAGTGCGAGCATCGCGTACATCGTCGGACGGCGCAGGTCGAGATAGCGGTATTTGACACGCAGGGTCTCGTCCACCAGGCGCATCTGATCTTCATCGGAGACCTGAAAAGGCAGGCCGCGCGAGGCGTTGAGAATCTCCAGGCCGGTGGCAGAGACTTCAATCTCGCCGGTCGGCAGATTCGCGTTTTCGGTGCCGGGACGCCGCGCCCTTACTCTGCCGCGCACGCTCACGACGAACTCGCTTCGGAGGCTGTTGGCGGTGGCGACGAGTTCGGGGGCGTCCTTCTTATCGACGACGATCTGCACGATTCCGGTTCTGTCCCGCAGATCGATGAAGACCAGATCTCCAAAATCGCGCTGGCGATGCGCCCACCCGTTCAGTACCACTTCTCTGTCGATATCGGAGGACCGCATCGTCCCGCAGAGTTCCGTTCGCTTCCAGTTGTTCACCCGTATCTCCTTCGACTTGTTTGTATTGGCAGTGGAGCGCGTCCCTGCAGACCCCTCGCGGCGCAGCTTTGCGATCGACGGCTCCCTCCAACGCATTCGGCATTCTCGTCCAAACGAAATGATACCGCAATTTGCCCCCCTGATGGTGACGAACACGCTCAGGGTAGTGCAGATGACAGTTTCGCCGCCGCCAAAGTTACATCCTGGTTTCCTTTCCTCCTGCCTTCCTGCTCATTCTTCCTTGCTTTCTGACGGAGGAAGCGGACAGCGTGACGGGGAATAGGGGGGCATTACGGACAGGAGCACGGACTTATGCTGCGAGTGGCGTTGGTTGGGGCGGGGGGAATGGCGAAAACCCATGCAGGGTGTTATGCCGCGATCCCTAATGCGGTCCTGGTGGG
>JAYTGR010000057.1:0-7573 GCA_043733205.1 Chthonomonadaceae bacterium | reverse complement strand
TGTTGGCGAGGTCGAAATGGGTTAGGCCCAAATTGAAAGCTGCAAAAAGGCATTCGCGAGCGACGCTGGCATCGCGATAGCCGCCGAAAGTCTCCCACGCGCCAAGCGAGATCGCCGGCAGCATCAAACCGCTCCGGCCGCATCGCCGATACTGCATCTTGTCGTACCGCTCTTCTGCCCACTGCTCTGCCATGTAATCTCCTCTTTGCCGTGTACCGGCCCTAAATCTTTCCCTCTCGGCACAAAACAGGTTAGAACGGGACGTGCGCGCGAAGACCTACGAAGGAGACGGGGCCGCGGTCCTTATTGTAGCCGGGGTTCGTAACGTACTGATAGTCCAGTGAGAGTGTCAGATGCTTCGAGTACTGGTAACTATAGTACGCTTCCAAAATGCGTTCCGAATCGTAGCGCAGTTTGCCGTCCCCCACCAGTCCGCCGAGACCACCCGCCGCGAGATAGTCCCGATGTGCGCCGCTCAAATCGCTCTGCGCCAAGGCAAAGCCTACGCGGTCTTCTTTGCGATGCCAGTGTACGCCGGACAGCTGCCCGCCGATGGACAAAAAGCTGTCGGTTTCGAAGTTGCCGCTCTCTGTGCCGCCATCGTTCCAGCCGATACGCCCAAAAACTCCGGTGTCGTCCCCGTCGGCCAGGGCCTGCTCGAAGTTCAGCCCAACACCGTATTTCGCGGCTCCTTTCCGCACGGGCGCGAGGTCCGGCGGCATACCCAGCGGCTCCGTACTCAGCGCGTCCCGATAGCTGCCCATGCTGCCCACATTGCGGAACGCCAGCAGCCGCAGAATAGCGGCCGGACGCGGAGTCCGCAGGATCCGAGGATGGATCTCGAACTCGAACTGTTCGCTGTGTGCGTTGTTCACGTTATAGGCCAGATCCGCGCCGCCCGGCACCGTCGGCATGGAGAAACTTCCGATCCGCGCCGACCAGTCGGGATTGACCCAGTTCGCGGTGATCCCCAGATTGTAGCCGCGCGTCTCCTGAGCATAGTCGTACGCGAGGTTGCTGTTGAAGGCGTTGTTGAGGAACTGCGTGCGTGGGTTGCCCGCATAGGAGTTCACATCGAAAATATCGTTCACAGCCATCTTGCCGACGGAGAGCACGATGCGATGGGCCGGAATCGTGCCCGCAATGATATTGGGGGCGCGGCCGGTCTGCTCCGCTGGCCCCTCTTCCTTGCCGGAATGCGGTCCTATATGCTTCATGGGGATGCGCCATCGCACAAAATAGCGGGCCAAATAGGGGTACGGACGCAGGCTGGGCTGACCGAGGACGTCCCCGTTTCCGTTTGCGCTGAGCCCGAAGCCCTCGCTGATGCCGTTGCCCCAGGCGATCTCCGGATTGATATAGACTTCCACATTCTTTACGAGCCGAGCCCCCAGATAGAACGTGTAAGAATGGGAGAGTTCCGTCTCATTGCGAGAACGCAGGCTGTTCGTTCCCTCGTAAGGACTATAGAAACGGTCCATATTCTGCAGTATGAAAGTTGCCTCGCCCTGATAGTCGTAGCGTGCATCGGGCGACAGCTGTGGAATCGGTTTCCCGGCAGGCGCATTTTCGTCTGGTTCGTCCGATTTCTTTTCGCCGTTCTTGCCCTGATCGCCGGACTTCTTGTCTGTCTTTTCCTGCTGTTTCTGCGTCTGTTTTTTGCCCTCGGCAGGAGTTTGTGCAGACGTCGGACGCGGTGTCAGAACAGATACTGAGAGCAGCAGAACGGCCAAAAGGCTGTTTTTTCCTGCTGCAGAGAGGCTTACCCGTCGAACACCCATCGCTTTATCTCCTTCGATTCCGTTCTGAATTCACTGCATTCGGTCTGATTACGCGGCGGACGGAGAATAGTTCGCTTCGCCGAGGCACGAAACAGAGAGACCGAAGCTTGCTGACCATTTTGTGCCTCCAGCCTGCCCAGCAGAAACGTCACTTTGCCAGAGAGACCGCGAGAAGTTTGACGTTGGTATTGCTGGGCAGCGTCAGGTTCTTCACGGTCTTTGTGGGGTCGAGCTGGAAACCATAGCTGTAGACGAAGAAGGGGCGGCCATCTTTTTCACCGGTCGGCATATTCCGATACGTCATTTTTACGGCACGGCTCTCGCCTGCAAAACTCTGGGGCAAAAACCAGTCGCTGAAGTTCTGCGACAGCGCTGCGGTCGTTCCATCGGTATAGGTGACCGTCAGCGGCTGCGCCATCTGGTTTCCTTCTACTGCCGATCCCAGCAGCCACAGAGAAGCATAGTTTCCCGCAGGCAGAAGCACTGTGTCGCCTTTACAGGAGACGACATCGGGGGCGTTCGCCGGTCCGAGCTGGAAGGTGACGCCCTTGCTGGCCGGAGCAGCGCCGAGGAGGGTCGCGGAGTAGGCTGCTCCCTCGCCATCGAACCCGCCCGTCCCTTTCAGCCGCTCGCCATCCTTCGTAAAGCCGGTCGTATCGAACGCTGAGGCGAGACTGACCGGGACACTGGAGCCGGGCTGCACGGTCGGAAGGGAACGCGGCCTGTCTGCCGGCGCCACCGGCGGCGTAATAATATGGACAGGGTCCGCCTGGTATGCCGCGATAAACTCCGACCAGAGCGCATCGACCTCTTTGCCGCAGTACTGCTTGAATCGCGCATCCGTATACTTACCGAAGCGGATGTCGTGATTGAGGTGCGTGACCAGTCGGTTGTCGTAGTGCAGTTCACACCAGGCCAGAAAGGTCGCGGTCGTGCGGTAGGAGTCGTGGTAAGTCGCGGTGCGCGCGTTGATGCGCACACGATAGTTTTCAGGCTCGAACTTGATCCACCGGATGTAGTCGGCGACGCCTTCGATGAGCCAGACGGGGTGGTAGGCCGACATCGACTGCACCACATGCGCCATCTCGTGGACGGTCAGGCCGGTATCTTCGGGGTGCTGCCGGCACCACGCGGAGTTGACGGTCATCACACCGCCGCCTGTTGCCGCCACGGCGGTCACGCCGGGGCCGGTGCGATAGATGACATTGACCATGTTCGGGGTGAGGAAACGATCCGAATAGAGAATCGCCGCAGCGTCCAGCCAGAACGCCTCCATCTGCTGCTCCGCTTTGTCTGCCCACCCCTTCAGATCCGGGGCTTCCGACAGGTCTGTGAAACCGCGCCCTGGCCCGAGCTGAATGTGAGCGATCCGGACAGGAGACTGCACGACGATCTCACGCACCAGCAGCGCGGGAACGCCCCGGCGGCTGTTGAGGCGAATACGGAAGGAACGAACCAGTTTGCTGCCGAGGGAGGCGTGCGCTGTCCCCTTGCTGTCGAAGGAGGCGGCCCTGGTATAGTGGCTGCCATCTTCCGACGTTTCCACGCGCCCATCGGTCAGAACATCCTGGCCTTCGGCATCCCCGGTCGTAATCTGCAGCGCCTGCACGGGAATAGGCTGGGAAAGCAGCACCAGGAATTCGTCGCCGTCGCCCATGCCATAAGCCGATTTGAAGCAGGTGTTCGCATCGCCATCCATCGCCATCTCCGGACGATGATCTGCTGTCGAGGGCATCGTCGTGTAGAGCAGGGCTTCCACAGAGGGGGGTGTCTTTTCCTCTGCCTGCAGTGAGCCGCCGAGCGGCGCAAACAGCAGGCTGACCGCAGCCAGGCTGAGAACCATGCCACGCCGGAACAGTTTCGATAAAGCCATATATCCCCCCACGGTATTTTAGTCCACAGCAGTCTCCCTGCGGTTTACAGGCAGAGTGCGGGCAGGAGTCGAAATCGGAACAGCGCCGAGCATCCCTCGTCGGCGTTCCGGAACGTTCTCAACTCCCTATTATACCGAATTCCCTGTGTACCATGACAGAAGGCAGCAGGCATCGACTGCCTGCTGCCCTGTATGTATCCGTGTGCTGGGGATGCTGTGGGTCAGCCAATTCGAGGGGCCGATTTACGCCGTCGCAGGCAGATGGCACCGGTCAGCCCCAGGCACACCAGCAGCATGATGTTGGTGGGCTCCGGCGTAGTGATGGTGGCAGCGTCGGATTGGGAGACCAGAGAGAAGGTAAAATCATTGCTCGGCGTACTGGCGGCGCCATTGAAGAGCTGATAAGCGGCGTGGTCTCCTCCGGTCGCTGTTTCCCATTCCCACTGAGGCGGATAGATCAGATCCGCTACGATCGACATCCAGTACTGCGTCTGACCTGAGGCCGCGAAAGCCGTCGGCAGCGCGGCCGAATAGGTAAAAAACGGAAGCGGAACGGTGTCGGTTCCTGCGGCGGTTTCGCTGGCATTGCCGGCGATCGACGCCGTCTGCAGGAGACTTCCCGGCTGCCCGGCGTTGTCGCCATAGAATTTAAGGGTGAAAGCGGTAATGGTGCTGGGGGTGCCGTTAAAATAGTCGCCTGCCCAGGTGACGCGTCCAATGTTCGCGGTACTCGACAGATGGAAATTATCGTATACTGTCGAATAGTTTCCGAACTTGTTGCTGTCGTTCTGGGAAGGAAGTCCGCCTTTTAAATCGGTGGGCTGATTATAGACGACAGCCTGGGCCTGCGCAGCAGGAGCGCAGACAACGCAGGCGAGGGCGGTCAGGGAGGCAGCATATCGAACACGGGAAACAATATACACGGATAGGTACTCCTTTGGCGAAAATAGTGAAGCTGTCCCTATTATAACTGCAGTCCGACTGAAACGCATCTGCGGAATGGCATGTTTTGTGCCAGGAGGCCGAATAACAAGAGGGAACCGCAGAGGCGCTGCCGAATAGGGCGCTGGATCGCCGAAATTTTGAAGAGGCTGTCAAAGGAGATGCGCGCTATGATCATTCGAAGCAGGGCGCCTGTTCGCGTCGATTTCGCGGGAGGCTGGACTGACGTTCCTATCTTCGCGGCTGGAGCCGGGGGCATGGTCGTCAACGCGGCGATACAACACTATGTTTCCGGCCGTATGGAGATCCATGACAGTGAGGAGACGGCCTCCCTCTCCATTGCCAGCGATCAGAATCCCGAAGGACTGAGCGTGTCGTATCAGTCGGACCTGCCGTCGGGCTCTGGCCTGGGAACCTCGTCAGCTCTGAATGTGGTCTGGCTCAGTCTGGTAAAATCCCAGATCACCTCTGATGAAGATCGCGGCCGTATCGCCGAACTCGCTTACGACCTCGAAGAGATTCTGGGGATTCTGGGCGGCAAACAGGATCAGTATGCTGCGGCCTACGGCGGATTCAACTCTATGACTTTCGGCGACTCGGTGACCGTAGAACGCCTGCACGTCTCCAGTGCGATGGTGGCAGAACTGGAAGAGCGTCTCGTACTCTGCTACACCGGCAAGCCACGGCTCTCCGGCAATATTCACGAGAATGTCTGGGGCGCGTTTCGGCGGGGAGCGTCTGCCACCGTGAACGCACTCTACACCCTGCGGGAGTGCGCCGTTCAGATGCGTGAGGCGCTGCTGCAGGGCGACAGCGCGGCGTTTGCCGATCTGCTGAGCCGCAACTGGGAGAGCCAGAAGGCGCTGGATCCTTCTATCACCAATCCGCAGATCGAAGATCTGTTCGAGCGGGCAGAGGCCGCAGGAAGCGTGGGCGGCAAGGCGTGCGGGGCTGGAGGAGGAGGGTGTCTGCTCTTCTTCGCCGCGCCGGGCAGACAGCCTGCGGTAGCGGAGGCGCTGGCACAGGCGGGCACACGAATCATTCCATTCCAGTTCGACTTCGAAGGCCTGCAGGTCACCAAAGAGCAGCGGACCGCAGGCAAAGGATAAATCTCAGTGAACCCCGAAACCAGAACACGAATCGTCCGCGAACTCCAGCAGCAACCCGCTGACCGCATCGCCGCGTGGCTGCGGCGCGCCGACCTTCAGATGCAGTTCGCACGCGCCTTCTCTGCCGCACAGCCCGCAGCAGAGACCGTCGGCTGGAACGGCCTGATCGCGCAGGCGCAGGCTCGCCTCGATAGCGTCGGCGCAGAGGCAGGCGTCGAAGATCTGGCCGCAGCGGTGCAGGCGGCAGAGCGAGAGATGGCCCCCATCGGCACGGCAGCACGCCGATACCGCATTCACTGCGTGGGGCACGGCCATATCGATATGAACTGGATGTGGAGCTGGCCTGAAACGGTGGCATCCACCTACGATACGTTCACGTCGGTGCTGAACCTCATGGAGCAGTATCCCGATCTGACCTACTCGCAGAGCCAGGCCTCTGTCTATGCGCTGGTCGAGCGTTACTATCCTGACATGTTCGCGCAGATCCAGCAGCGCGTTAAGGAAGGCCGCTGGGAGGTCAGCGCGGTTCACTGGGTCGAAGGGGAGAAGAACCTGGCGTCGGGCGAATCGCTCTGCCGCCATCTGCTCTATACACGCGGCTATTTCCGGGATAAGTTCGGCCTGACGCCGGAAGAGATGCCGCTCGATTGGGAGCCGGACACCTTCGGCCACGCCGCCACCATCCCTGGTATTCTGGCGCAGGGCGGCGTAAAGTACTACTATAGCTGCCGCACCGGCGGCGGCTTCGAGCATCCGCGTATCGGCGACACGCGCCCTCCCCTCTTCTACTGGCAGGCTCCCAACGGCGCGCGCGTACTCGTGAACCGGGAGACCACCTGGTACAATAGCTACGTCAACATCGGCGAGAATATCGCGCTGCCGATGGCCGCGTTCGTTCAGGAGACCGGCCTGCACCACTGGCTGAACGTCTACGGCATCGGCAACCACGGCGGCGGCCCCACCCGCACGGAGATCGACTACTATCACACGATGCAGGAGTGGCCGATCTATCCTGAAATCGTGTTCAGCACAGCCATCTCTTACTTCAAAGCGATCGAGGCGGAGGCGGAGGCGTCCACGGAGAACCGCATTCCTGTCCTGGCCCACGAGCTGAATTTCGAGTTCCCCGGCTGCTATACTTCGCAGAGCGCGATCAAGCGCGGCAACCGATACGGGGAGAACTACCTGGAGGAGGCGGAGACGCTGGCCGCCCTGGCCGCACAGATCCTGCATCGGCCTTATCCTGCGGCGCAGCTGCGCGAGGCGTGGCTGAACGTGCTGTTCAACCAGTTCCACGATATTCTGCCGGGCTCGGGAGTGCGGGAGACTCGCGAACACGCGCAGGCTCTTTTTCAGGAGGTCGGAGCGATTACCGGCGCGATCAAACGCAGCGCTGGTCAGGCTCTCACGGAGCAGATCGACACCCTGGCGCTGCTGCCCACCAGTTGGGACGGCGATGCGGAGCGCGCACTGGTTCAGGAAGGCAAAGCGAACACCGCGTTTGTGGCGGGCACCGGAATCGGCGCAGGGCTCACCGGCTATTCGCAGGCGAACAGCGGCGGCAGGCGTTTCCTGCCCTATGTGGTTTACAACTCCTGCTCCTGGCCGCGCTCCGAGCGCGTGACAGTCGCGCTCTACGACACCGATTTCGTGCCGGGCCGCATCGTCGCGCTCGATGAGCAGGGCAAAGCGCATCCGACCCTGTTCCTGGGCAAAGGCAGCGACTGGGGCCATGAGAAGCTGACGGTCGCCTTCGACGCAGCCGATGTTCCGGCCCTCGGCTATCGCACCTACCTGCTCTGCGAAGGCGCGGCTTCCCCTGTAGAAAACCCGGTTAAGATCGACACGAACGAATGGTTCGAGACCCC
>JAYTGR010000056.1:0-7574 GCA_043733205.1 Chthonomonadaceae bacterium | reverse complement strand
AGGCGTTTGCCCAGCCAGTCGTGGAGCGCCATATCCAGTGCAGCACGAGCGCCGTCCGATCCTGGTTCTTCCCTCCCTGTCTGCTCCCATCGCTGTATCTCCCAGGGCGTCAGAGTCGCGCAGGAAGCCTGAAGGCTCTCCAGAAAGCGTTCGGCCGCTTCTGCGGTGTCCGGCGCAGCCCCTCCCGAAGCAGGAGCCATCTCCCCAATCCCGGTAATGCCCTCATGTTCCGCTGTGACGATCAGGTTTTCCGATCCCTGATGCGTTCCCCGGCTTATCGTCAGGGCATAGCGTTTCCGCAGCGACATGCGTGATACGGAGATGTTCATGAGCTGGGCCGTCCTCGATGTAGAAATTTAGACTGATGGAAAAAACACATAGCAGGAATTGAAAATGCAGAACGGCTTGAAGAGGAGAAATCGGCGTCTGCAGCGATCCGATTTCACAGCACGGCATTTAACAGCATCTGTGCCCCGCCCCGCACTACATCCGCGACCGGCAGCGCGGTCTGCTGGGCCGCCTCATCCAGGGCTTGCTGTGCCTCGGAGGCGTTCAGATGGCCCGTATTCAGCGCGATTCCAACTACCTTTGGGGCGATTGTCTCCGCAGAGGTACGCATCAGACTCACCCTCTCATAGAGATCGATGGCTTCTGTCAGCGCAGGCAGCCTCACCCAGGAAGCGCCCTTGATCTCCCTCTGATAGGCCCTATGCACGAGAATAAGATGCGTGGGCATGGCCCCGCGAATGAGCGCCAGGGTCGCCGTGGAGGCCGGATGAAACAGAGAGCCTTGTCCCTCCACAAACAGATAGTCCTGGTTCCCGCTGTTATCGAGTATCAGTTTCTCGATGGCGCCCGGAGCATAATCGAGCTTCACCGCATCCAGAGGCACGCCCTCTCCCGCGATCATGATGCCTGTTTGACCGGTAGCCAGGAATTTTGAACGCAGCCCCCGCGCGCGTGCCTGACGGTCCATCTCCAGGGCGGCAGTCATTTTCCCGACGTTCATATCGGTGCCTACAAACAGAACTCTTTTGGCTGCCGACAGCCGCGCCTGTCCTGAACCCGTTGTCAGGCCCTCGGGCTCCTGGCGGACATCCCAAATAAACTGCCCAGGACGCTGCAGCAGACGGGTAAAACGCGCATCCCTGCTCAGCGCAATGTGGAGACCATTCGCGATCGAGAGGCCCACTTCGAGCGCCGTTTCGATCTCCTCCGTCCACCCGGCAGGAAGCATGCCTCCGGCCGGGCTGATCGCCGGAATCAGCACATCCGGCGTGAAGGCAAGCGCCTCCTCGATGGAAGCGACGATGGGAATATCGGCGTCGATGCCTGTCAGGTCGCGCAGGTTCTGTCCCGCCGTGGCTCTGTCGATGACCACGACCGTAGGCGCGATGCCATAGCGCAGGAGACCATGCCCGATTTTACCGGGATACTGGCCTAAAACGTCGTGCATCAGCAGGGCGACACGATTTTCTGGGGTGAGACGATACATTTCCACTTTGGAACCGATCTCCGATAAGTAGCTACGCCCGCTAGTCTTTCCTGCGTTTGGCGGCTTTTATATCCGTGCGCCCAAGGCGCTGGGTGCCGGCAGGCTTCTTGATCGGCTCGGTGTAAGTGTCGCCGACGATCAGGCGCAGCAGGTTTGGGATCCAGGAGTCGCGTTTGCCCGCTCCGTAGCCGATTGCGCGCGGAATGAACGCCGGCACAGGAGCCAGTTCTCCAGTCGGAGTGCGCTCGGCGAACTCCGCCAGCAGCGCCGCGCCGGTGGGCGTGATCAGCTCTTTCGGGCGGTCGTCGGGACGCAGGGGGAAGCCGACCAGCAGCTCCATGGTCGCGGGTGCAGGAACCGGCATCGTGCCGTGCGCACACTCTACCCAGCCGCGATTGAAGGGCAGCGGCGACGCGTAGACCTTCTCCACTCCCAGCATCTCCAGCCCGATACAGGCCCCGATAATGTCCACCATCGCATCCACCGCACCGACCTCATGGAAATGGATCGTGTCCGGCGTCATGGCGTGGATCTTCGCTTCGGCATGGGCCAGCTTCGTGAACGCGCCCAGCGCCCGGCAGCGCACCGTCTCCGAAACGCCGCTCTTCTCCAGGATCTCCGCGATGTCCGCCAGATGCCGGCCGTGTCCCTGATCCGCTTCGTGCAGAACAACATCGACATCCATCCCAGAGATGCCCTCTTTCACCACCATTCCGACCTCCAGAGAGTAGCCGGGAACGTTCAGACGCTCCATCTCCGCCCGCCAAGCCGCTTCCTCCACACCTGCGTGCAGCAGCGCCCCAAGCATCATGTCGCCGCTCACACCGCTGAAACAGTCGAAATAGGCAATCCGCATCGTTCTCATCTTCCCTTCTAAACACAGCCCCTTCCGTTTTGGAAGGGGCTTGTGCGATTCTATTCACCATTTCGGTGACGATTTCCCCTGATTCTCCCGGCTGCATCCGGTCCCTTTTGAAAACGTTTCGGCTGTTAAATCCCTGGAACCTTCCCTGAGATTCGGACGTCTGCTTGGACGAGAGACACATAATCGTCGTCACAATCAGGGCTGCTTGTTCCCTGATACGCTTCGCAGTTCCTTTACGTTCTGCTGTTCTTAGCAGGGCGCATAACAACCCGGGGCCGTCATCAAGAGGCCATTTCCCGAGTCTGAACGAACAGACTCCCGCTATTTCCCATGAAGGAGAAATTTCCATGAAAACAGTCGTCGGTTTGTTCGATGATTACAACCAGGCCAAAAATGCGGCCGTCGAAGTCGAGCGCGCGGGCATCTCTCATAACGATATCAGCGTCCTGGCCAATAACGAGACAGAGCAGCACGTGCGCCGGGATGCGGTCGATACGCATTCCAGCATGGGCCACGCGGTCACCAAGGACGCGGGCGTGGGCGCGGAGATCGGCGGCGTACTGGGTCTGCTGGCCGGATTGAGCCTGTTCGTCGTTCCGGGCCTCGGCTTCATCGCTGGCGCCGGATGGCTGGCCGGAATGCTGACCGGCGCCGGTATCGGCGCGGTCGCGGGCGGACTGGTCGGCGTCCTGACGCATGTCGGTGTGCCGGCGGCGGATGCGGCCTATTACGAAGAGGGCGTCCGCCGGGGCGGCACCCTGATCGCCGTTCGCGCTGAAGACAATGAAGCGAGCAGGATCGCGACGATCCTCAACTCCGCCGGCGCGGCCAACATCGAAGAGCGCGCCGCGTCCTATCGCAGCCAGGGCTTCGTAGCTCCGCTCTAAGCTGCAGCGCAGCGGGCGATCCAAAATCGCTGGAAGGGACGGCACCAACAGAGTGCCGTCCCTTCGTTTTGTCTCCGCTCAGGCTCCTAACCCCCTCCCCTTCCCTGATGTGTTCGCTGCGCTCACAGGGAAGGGGTGCCCAGTCCGTTCACGACCTCTTTGTGTCTGCGCCTGCTTCCTCAACCGGGTCAATCACAGCGAGGAAAGTGCGTGTTCGGGCACCCCTTCCCGTTTCGGGAAGGGGACGGGGGTCAGGTTCGCGGACGGGCGGGGGAGGTCTCCTGTCAGTGAATGCGCAGGTCGCGGATCAGACTGCCGGTGATCAGGTCGAGAACAAGCAGACGGCCTCTGTCATCGGCGAGAGTGAGATGGGTAGCGTTCAGGCGGACTGTGAGCAGCGCTGCGCCGTAAAGTGTCAGTGCGGCGCGATGTCTGCCCTGAGATCGGTCGTAAAGCCGCACACAGACGCCCTGCGCGAAGCGAAACGGCACGGCGATCCAGGCCTCGGTAAGAATCGGCTGCATCGGCTGCGCCTGCTGCGCGTGGAACGAGTCTGCGAAATGGTTTTTGGCATGGATCCCCAGCTGCAAGAGATCGTCTGCGACAGCGATCCCCGTTTTCAACAGATCTTCTGCGGACAGGAGATTCAGCCGCTCGGCAACTGCCTGGTCGAATTTTCGGACCTGGAGTTCGGCGGTGGCGCCGCCGGGAGCGACTCCGCGTGTAAAGGCGAGGCGCAGGTCGGGAGACGGCGGCTCCAGGCGGTCCCGCATCGTGAGGGAGGGCAGCACGAAATGCCACATCCACCAGGTCTCTGCCAGCTGGGGCAGCCCCCCCGACCCTTCCATCAGCTGCGGCTGGCGCAGCAGCAGGGAGCAGTCCAGCACGCTGCGTGCGATCTGCACCGGAATCCCGGTCAGATCGGGTGTGCGCCAGAGAGCCTGAAAAGGCTCGGCGAACGCATCGATGGCGAGCAGATCGGTGGCCGTGGCGACGAACCAGAGCGAGCCGTCGTAGTCGGGAGCAAACGTCTGCAGCGTGGTCTCACACCAGTGCGCGGAGCGCAGGTTCGTGATATCGATCCGGGCCAGACGCAGCGCCCCGCCTCTGGGTGCGATGGCGATGGCGCGCTGTCCGCTGTCCGCGACCACCAGACGATGGGCCGGCTGATCGAAGTGCGTGGCCGTGCGTCCATCGCGCGTCAGCAGGCGTACACCGGCTTCGCCAAGCGCGGCCAGACACCGCCCATTGGGCAGAAACGCGGCGTCGGTGAGAGAGATCGCGCCCACATCGTGCGCCTGCCACTCTAACATCAGCGGCAGTTCGCGCTGATTCAGAGGCTTGATCGTCCCATCGGAGGGCAGAGGCGGCAGATCTGCTCGGAGGGCGGCGTCGGCCCCGTAACTCTGCAGGCGGCGATACAGATCTCTGTCCGCCAGGTGGGGGGTCAGCAGAGCGTCACGGACGAGCGCGCGCAGGGCAGCGCGGGCAAAGCCGGCCGCACGCGGTGTGACCTCGATACTGCAGAGCGCCTGCGCAAACTCCCTGCGCTCCAGTGCCTGTTCCGGGTCTTCGTCGGCAAGCAGCGCCAGGATCCGAGTGCGCAGCTCCGGGTCGTCGGGAGTCAGTTCCAGCTGCTGGGTCAGCATCCGCGCCGCCGGTACGCCGCCGAACGCAAGGGCCTGTGCGATCCAGGGCAGTGTCTCGGCGCGCGTTTCCGGATCCTGCCAGAGCAGATCGACGGCGGAAACATAATCCCCTGAGTCGGCATTCGCCTGCGCCCAGAGACGGCGCAGTTCCCTCGCCTGTTCGGGCTCTTTGCGCTGCAGCAGTTCGACCGCCGCCGCAAAGGCGTGATGACGCCGGGCGATGACAATGGCCCGGTCCCGGTTCCCGGCGAGCAGCCACTGCCGGACGATCAGGCCCGGAGCGAGCTGCCGCGCCTCCGCGATCTCCGCCGCCAGCTGCAGTCTGCCGTGCCGCTCCAGAAAAGCGACCGCTTCGGCGCTCGCATGCAGCAGCTCCGCCAGCACGAAAGCAGCCTCCTCGATCCGTCCCTGCCGCTCCAGCTGCTCGAACGCGCGCCGATAGAGCGACCGCAGGTCGGTGAACAGGTCGGCTCCGCCATCGAGACTGCTTTTAGGACGGTCGGAGGTGATCTGCAGATTGCTGCGGGCGTTTGGAACGCTCAGGGAGGGAGGAAGCAGGCGGGTTTCTGCCTCACCGCCGAGCGGAATGGCGTGGCGCAGCGCGGCATCCAGCTCTCCCTTCTCGAACATCTCCATCATGCGGCCCATATAATCGGCCTGTTTCTGCCCGATCTGCCTTGCCAGCCCTGTCATCAGGAGGGCACGGGCTGCAGTATGCTTCAGCCAGCTCTGGAACGGATTCAGCCTCTCCCGATCCGACTGTGGCCGTACGCTGAGCCCCGGCTGAGCCGCCGGATTTCCGTGTCCTGCGGCGTTCTTTCCGCCCGTGCCTGGGCCGGGCGCAGCCTCTCCAAGATGCGCCAGCCGCTCCAGCAGAGGGCGCAGCAGATTCGCGACCGGGGAGGGCGCCGGCGGCCTCCCCGGTCGCGAATCTGCGGGGGAAGTCCTGCCTTCGCGCTGCGCCCGCAGGGCCGCCTGCAGTTTCTGCGCGACCGCCGCGCTCTGGGGATCCGCCGGGGGCACACCGTGCAGCCGGGTGCGGGCATCGAAGGGAGGAGTCTCTGCGACCACTGCAGGCGGAGGCGGGGGCGTACCCAGCGAAACGACGGCGAGCAGGTGCCAGCCGCTCAGGTCGAGCCAGCCGGACGGCTCTTCCCGGGCCGATTCGGGCAGAGGCGTTACGACCGCCTCCCCATTCCGCACCAGCAGCAGACCCTCCTGCAGCGGCAGGCGTTTCCGCTCCGCCTCCGTGATCGGGGCGGCCGTGAGCAGACTGCCCGCGCACAGCACCAGCGGCAGGCCCGGCGCGGCCGCACAGACGACCCGAAAAGGCGCTGGCAGCCGCAGGAGCAGCCCCTCCTCCAGACGATAGACGACTGCTCCCGGCGTCCACAGCGCCAGCACTCGGCCCTGCGCTGTCTCCGGCGTCAGCAGCCGTATATCGAACAGCAGGGCGCTCGCCTCCACCACGCCGCGATGCGTCAGCAGGTGCGGACGCACGCGATCGAGAGCGGAAAAGTCTTTGGCGGGGACAAGGGGCGGCAGAATGGAATCGCTCAATGGGATCCGGCCTCCAGGCGGCAGAGATCGGCCTCGTGCGTCAGCGAATAGATGACGACCTCTCCCGCTTCGGTCACGCAGGCGATATAAGGGTCGGCATGACTGGCGGAAACATAGGCGATGTCGGCGTTGGCGCGCGGCAGATCCAGCGTCCACTCTTTCCCGATAATTCGCACGGACCGCCGATCCGCTTCCAGCACGATCAGGCCGGGAGAGTTCCCATAGCGGCGCGGCCCGATCACGCCCACGACCTCCTGCGCTGCATCGACCTCGATATGGACATCGTCTTCGTCCGTAATCACGAGCCACTGATTTGCGTCGATTTGGAGCGCCGGAATGCCGTAGTCGGGATGCTCCAGGCTGCCGCCACAGCCGAAAAAAGCGAGTTTCGAGGAGGCGCTGCAGGGGCGGTTCAGGTGATCGGAATGTCGTTTGGAAGCGAAGCCTTCCAGCCTCCACCTATTCTCCTCCCGTCTCGCAGAGACCAGACCGCTGTTCTCTTTTACCGGCGCAAACGCATACACCTGCCTGTCTGCAATCCGTGTCTGCCCTGTCTCCCGGCCTTTGCCGCGCAGCTCGGCCAGGAGGCCGTTCGACAGGGCCGTGTAGACAGACACCCAGCCGTCTTTATCCGCCGACGCGGAAAAGCAGGCGGCGAGCGGTTTCTCCGGGAGATCCAGCAGGCTTTTCAGCAGATGGGGCGGCAGGCCCGGGTAGAGGCCGATCGGGAGAGAACCGGTCTGTCCGCCGATAGACTCCAGAGAGAGCTGCCCCTCGGCAGTGACCTGCAGAGCGACGAGCGCTTTATGCATCCGGCCGGCGGCGAGAATTACGGACGTTTCGGATTTCGCGGTATAGATTTTAGGACGGCCTGCGCCTGCCAGCGGGGAGTTGGGAACCGGGTATACGACCAGCGCATTCGCTGCGCACCGGGCGATAAGTTTGGTGCCGTTCTGCCCCCAGATAAAATTGGAGATCGGCGCGAAGCGTCCGGCGACCCTGCGGGGCGCAGAGCGCCCCGCTCCGAACGGATCCCGCAGCAGGCGTCCGCAGAACTTCTCTTCGGGCAGCGGCAGTGTAATATCGAGAGTCGGCCGGCCGGGGCTCTGGATCGTCGC
>JAYTGR010000055.1:0-2726 GCA_043733205.1 Chthonomonadaceae bacterium | reverse complement strand
ACTGGCTGCCTGCGCTGGCAGGTCTGGGCCATGTTGCGGTAGAAAAGCGGCTTATTCCTATCGCTGTAGATGTTTTCGAACGCGCCGTAAAACAGGCTCCCCAATCCCCCGATATCTGGATCGGACTTGGCAGCGCCTACTACAACCAGCGTCTGAAACTGGACAAGGCATTGGAAGCGTTCCAAATGGCCGCCCGTCTGGCTCCGCATCGGACCGATTTTTATGCCGACTATTCGAATGCGCTGCGGAACAACTATCGCGATGAGCAGGCGGAAGCGCTCCTGCGCCGCCGGCTGACTGCGGAGCCGGCCGATGCACGCTGTCACTACCTGCTGGCCCTGCTGCTGCTGGATCATAAACCTACCCCGGAACGCAGGCAGGAAGCCGGCGGCGAATTAGAAACGTCGCTGCGTCTGCAGCCGCATGTGGCGGCGGCAGAAACGCGCCTGGGACGCCTGCGTCTGCAGCAGGGCAGACCCCTGGATGCCATCGCGCTGCTGACAGGCGCTTCTGAAGACGATCCCTATTCTGCCCTGCCTCTGTACTCGCTCGCGCGCGCGTATGCGCAAGTGGGAAAGCATCAGGAGTCCCAGCACGCGCTTGCGAAGGCGGAAACGGTGGAGAAATACTCGGAGCGTGTCACTTTTCTGGAAGATCGAGTGCAGCGGCAGCCGGAAAATCTGGACGCCCATCGGGAGCTGACAACGCTTTTCGCACAGGGTGGGGAAAGAGACAAAGCGCAGCGTGAGGCCGACATGGTTCATGTCCTGGAAACCCATCATCCGGAAGCGGTCAAGGGACTGAACGATCTGAACGCAGCGACCTCTGTATCTCCACCTGCCCGCCCCCAATAGGGACGGCGCAGCCCTGTCTCTGCAGCGACCCGTCATCCGATAACAGGCGGACAGCCTTAATTAGAAATGCGCTTCGCAGAGGAGATACAGCGAAGCGGCAAAGGAGCAAGCTCTACGATGCCTCCTGCACGTACTCTGTTTTGGCGAGTGGAAACAGCTGCCTGCTGTCTCTTGCTGCTGCTCGCTTCCGGATGTTCCCCGCACCGTGTGCCTGCCGCAGTCCCTGCCGGGCTTTCTCCTGTGTCCTCGTCGGCTCCCGCCGGCACGACGACTGCCGGAGAGACAGCGCCGGCTTTTGCAGACGTGACGGAAGCCGCCGGGATCCGATACCAATGGCAGATTCCCGGTAAACGCCCGCTCGACATCCTTCAGACTATCGGCAATGGCTGCGCCTTCCTGGACTATGACAACGATGGCAGCCTCGATATTCTGCTGGTTGGGCCGAAGCTGGCGCTCTATAAGGGCGATGGCAAAGGTCATTTTACCGATGTGACCGTGAAAATGGGCCTGGACAAGCTGACCGGACACTTTCTGGGCTGCGCCGTTGGCGACTATGACAACGATGGCTTTGCCGATATCTATATCTCGGCCTATCGGGGCGGCGTGCTGCTGCACAATGAAGCCGGGAAAAGATTTCAAGACATGACCGCAAGCGCCGGGATCGCGCCCCAGCCGTGGGGCACCTCCTGTACCTTTGCAGATCTGGACGGCGATGGAAAGCTGGATCTGTATATCTGTAACTATGTCGCGTTCGGCCCGCAAACACAGCCCCGCCTCTGCACCTTCGGGGATCTGATGAGCTCGTGCGGCCCGCGTTTCTATTCGCCTGAGCGAGGCGTTTTGTATCGCAACGAGGGGAATGGGAAGTTCCGGGATGTGACCAGGGAGCGCGGAGGAGGGACTGTGTCCGGCAAGGGACTGGGGGTGGCAGCTGCCGATTTCGATGCTTCCGGGCATCTGGGGCTCGCCATAGCCAATGACGAGATGCCCGGCGATCTCATGGCGAACCAGAAGGGCAGACTGCGGAACATCGGCGGACAGTCCGGTATAGCCTACGACAACAACGGCGGCATTCATGGCGGGATGGGAATCGACTGGGGGGATTACGACAACGACGGCAGACTGGATCTGGTAGTGGCGACTTTTCAGCATGAAGCGAAGAATCTCTATCACAACGAGGGCAGCGGCATGTTTACCGAGCGTTCGTCGGATGTCGGGCTGGCGGAGCCTGCCAGCCCTTATGTCGCTTTCGGCGTCAAGTTTCTCGATTACGACAATGACGGCTTTCTCGACCTCGTGTTTGCCAATGGGCATGTTCAGGACAATATCGCCGCCATCGATAAGACGACCACCTATCGGCAGTCTCTCCTGCTTCTGCACAACCACAATGGAAGCAATTTCGAAGATGTCAGCAGACTGGCAGGCAAGTCGTTCGGCAAGGCCATCGTGGGCCGAGGACTCGCGGTCGGAGATTATGACAACGATGGCCGCATGGATATGCTGGTCGTGGACAGCGAGGGGACTCCGCTGCTGCTGCACAACGAAACACCCAGTGTCGGCCATTGGCTGCTCTGTCGTCTCGTGGGTAAAAAGAGCAGCCGAGACGGCATCGGCGCGCTGGTAACGGCGGAGATGGAAGGCCGAAAGCTGCTGCGGCGCTGTGCGACGGACGGCTCATACCTTTCCGCTTCCGATTCGCGCGTGCATTTCGGCTTAGGAAAAGCTGTCGAAGCGACGCTGACAGTGCAGTGGCCGGATGGCGCGAAGAGCACGTATGCCCACCTTCCTGCCGATCGCATCGTTACTCTGCGTGAGCCCTAGTTTCCCCTCTCCCGCAATCGGGTTGTCGGACTTTTACGCAAGCATTTTCTC
>JAYTGR010000054.1:0-7581 GCA_043733205.1 Chthonomonadaceae bacterium | reverse complement strand
GTCGCCGGACATCTGCAGGCGACGCTGTGGGAGCTGAACGCGCCCCAGCCGCTGATCGATCAGGTCATGGTGATCGCGGGCAGCGTCCACGACGACGTGCTCAATCTGTAGAGGCGAGGAGAGGCCCGGCCACCGCCATGCCGATCCGTTCGTTCTCTCCCGCCGACTCCCTGAAGGGCCGGGAGTGCGTGCCGTTTGAACGACAGAATCGTCAGACCCCTCTCCGCGCCAACTATTTGCGCGGAGAGGGGTCTGTTGTGCTATGCAGGCCGCAGGAGGAAGGGAGCCGACGCTTCGTGCCTCCTGCGGCCTGGAGGTCTCTTACTGGCAGCCCTGTTTGTAGGGATCCCAGATACTCGAGGTGGAGCCCGTGACCAGATCCGGATCGAATACCAGGCGATCGTACTGCTGGGCCTTGCTGTGTCCATCCAGGAACATCACGTTGAGGAGGTTCGAATGGCGTGCTTTGCCGCTGGTGAGCACCTGCGCGTTGCTGGGATCGTCCGGGTTGTTGCTGCCGGGAGTGAAGTTAAACGTGCTGTTGCCCATGTTTTTCCAGTAGTAAGGGTAGGTGCTCGCAGTGGGATCTACCGGAGAAGTGGGGGTGCCGTACGTTTCGCCTTTGAGGCGGCAGGGGCCGGAACCCGTGCGGGGACCATGGGGCAGCGTATTATAGTAGGTGGCATCGACCATGCCGACGGTGTCGGCAGGGGCGGAGATAGCTGCGATGGAGAGGCCGGCATTGGAACGGAACAGGTAGTTGCTCATCGCGTAGGAGTTTTCGCCGCCATAACTCTGAAACGCCCCGGTCGCACCTGTCTTGTCATCGACGTTGACCCACTGCTGGACCCCGGACGGGCATTTCCAGACATCGTTGTTTTTGATGTAAGGGTTGAGCAGCTGATTGATGAAAATGACGTCCTTTGCGGACGAACCGACGCGCGCATCGCCGGCATACGGGTTGATCTTAGAACCTGTCCCCCCATTGAAGCGATAGCCCGGCAGGGTCTCATCGTAGTCCTGAATGTACATGATGGTCGCCGACGCCATCTGCTTGGTATTCGACAGGCAGGAGATCTGACGGGCTTTGGCGCGCGCCTGCGCAAAAACGGGGAAGAGGATCGCTGCCAAAATGGCGATTATAGCGATGACGACCAGAAGTTCGATCAGGGTAAACCCTTTGGATTGCGAACGCATAGATGGCTCCTTCTCACAAATGTTGACTGCCGGTTCCGAACTGCCGACAGCGCAGAGCGCTGTGAGCAGAGAACGTACAGTTCCGAAAGCAAATCGCTGGGCACAAGCCTGCATCCGTCAGATACCCCCGACTGCTTTTGGGGGACTGCGTCCGATCGCTGCAGCAGCCGACCGACACAGGAGGTTGCCTGGCGCCCTCGCCTTTGCGGAAGCCATTCCTGAGAAATTCAGTACCTTCTGAGCGTTTTGCAAAGCAAAAAGCCTGGTTTGCTTTACTCATTGACGATCACCGTGAAGGCAGAAACGGCTGCTCTGCAGGCAGAACGCCTTTCGCCTCCTCCCCCATTGTACCTGAAAAGGGCGTTAGAAAATGTTGCTGAGCCGCACCACAGCTCTCTGCACTTCCTGCGAGGCCGTGGCAATCGAGAGGAATTGAGGTATGATAAGAGCGGGCATGGAGTTCGCCCTCTTCTATGAAACCGCTTCCCATGCAGGAAGCCGATGACTCCTACGGTAACCACGCCGCAGGAGAAGTTGCGCCTGCATTTCCCCAACGGCACAGCAGGAGGAGCCTGAACGTGTCGCTTCGCTTCTATCGCCGGGAATATACCGCTCTCATCAAATCGCTGGCACTTTGGGGACTGCTGGGTCTCCTCGTCGGCCTCCTCTCCGGCAGCGCATCGGCGCTCTTTCTGCTTCTTCTAAACAAGGCGACCGCCCTGCGGGAAAATCACGCCTGGCTGCTGCTGCTGCTGCCACTGGCTGGGATACTCATCGGCTGGGTCTACGAGCGCTTCGGGAAGTCCGCTGCAGGCGGCAGCAATCTGCTTCTGGAGAGCATCCATGCTGCCGAAAACACCCCGGTGATGCTCCCTTTCCGTTTAGCTCCCCTGGTGCTGCTGGCGACGGTCGTGACGCATCTCTGCGGCGGCTCGGCGGGGCGGGAAGGCACGGCGGTGCAGATGGGGGGAACGCTGGCGAACCTCCTGACGAAACCCCTGCGCCTCGACGCCCGCGCGCATAGGCTCCTGATCATGGCAGGTATCAGCGGCGGCTTCGGCTCGGTTTTCGGAACGCCGCTGGCCGGTGCGGTATTCGGTCTGGAAGTGCTTTCCATCGGCAGTCTGGGCTACGAGGCTCTGGTTCCCTGCTGTGTGGCGTCTTATATTGGCGATGTCACCTGCCGCGCACTTGGCGTGAAGCATGCGGTCTATCCTCTGGGTGTTCCTGTCCCCGCTCTCTCCCCTTCTCTCTGGCTGCTGATTTTGGCGGCAGGGGTTCTGTTCGGCGGAGCGGCGTTCCTGTTCTCGGAACTGACCGAACGGGTCACGCATCTTGCGAAGACGCACATAAAGAGCCCTTTCCTGCGTCCTTTCTGCGGCGGCCTTGCCATCATCGCGCTGACCTCGCTCGTCGGCACACGGGCCTATCTGGGGCTGTCGCTGCCGCTGATCGCGCAGGCGTTTACGCCCGGCGGCGTGGTCCTGGGGGCGTTCGCGCTGAAGACGCTGTTTACGGCGGTCACGCTCGGCACGGGGTTCAAAGGAGGAGAGGTCACGCCCTTGTTCTGTATAGGAGCGACGCTGGGTGCGGCCTTCGCCCATCTGACGCACCAGCCGGCCGGATTTTTCGCCGCGCTGGGCTTCGTCGCCGTCTTTGCAGGCGCGGCCAACACTCCGCTCGCCTGCATTTTCATGGGCATCGAACTGTTCGGCGCAGAAATGGGTGTGCCGCTGACTGCGGCCTGCGTGCTGGCTTATATCCTCTCCGGACACCGCAGCATCTACAGTTCGCAGCGCCTCTCGACCTCGAAAGCGCATGGCATTGCCATCGAAGCGCAGGCGACGATCCGCGACGTATACACGGAACCTCCTGCCTCCGCAAAGCCGCCTCCGGGCGCGTGAAACCGAATGGATAGAGGCCGTGTGCGGCCTGTATGCGCCGGCAGTTACAGCAGGCCACGACAGCCAGTGCCTGCATCTCAATTCCCGTCGTCGGAAGAGGAGTCCAGAAGTGATGTTCCGCATAAATAAAAGACAACGATTAGCCGGGCTGGCTGTGCCATTCTGCCTGTTTCTGGCCGCAGGGAGCGCCCTGTCAGTGTCGGCGCAGGAAGGGCCGGGCGGGGTCGCGGCGGGCGTACGGAAAAAGCGCATCGAGAGCGTCGATCCGACGTATCGTGCGCCGATGCCGCATCTTGCGCCGCCGAAAGAAGCGGCCATGACAGCGCATTGGATCTGGCTCGGGCCTGTCGCCGGGGATCAGCAGGTCGAGGCGCGCACGGTGTTTACTCTCCCGACGAAGCCGCGGACGGCACAGGTCTGGGTCACGGCGGACGATGCGTTTACGCTGTTCATCAACGGTCATCAGGTCGAACAGACCCAGCCGGTCGAGCAGGGCTGGGCGCACGCGCATCGGCGGGATGCTGCGCCTTTTCTGCATGCAGGCAGGAATGTCATCGCAGTGCAGGGGATCAATCAGGGCGGCGGCGCGGCGGGGATCCTGGTGGAACTCGATGTCAACGGCGTTCAGGCCGTGGTGAGCGACAGCCGCTGGAAGGCGCTGCTGTCGGCCGCTCCTCCGGCCGGCTGGACAGAGATAGGGCTGGACGATTCCGGATGGCAGAATGCAGCGGACGAGGGCGCTGTCGGCACCGGGGTTTGGGGGCAAGGGGTAGGGGACTGGCCGCATACAGGCGCTTCCAGCTGGTATATGGCACATAAAACGCTGCGGCCGGTCGCAGTGGAGGCGCTGCCCGGTCCCGGATCTGCGCACGATCTGAAGAGCCTGCTGCAAGGCTCTTCTGCGGCCGCTCTCATAGCGAAACCGGATGCCGCATCCCCTGCCGGTCCTCGGCAGATTCTGGTGGATTTCGGCAAAGAGCTGTCCGGACGCCTCGAAATCGCAGGCACGGCAGGAGCAGAAGTCCAGGTGCATACCGGCGAATCGCGCGAAGCCTGCCTGCGCATCCTGAAAGACGCCCGGCTGCTCGCCATCGACAACAGCGGCCCCTGGATTCTCACTCTGAACGGCACAGACGTCCAGACAACGCCTTATACGGCGTTCCGTTACGCGCTTCTGACCTTTCCGGGAGACCAGCCGGTCCGGCTCACGCAGGTCGTCTGCGACTTCAAATACTATCCGGTGGAGTACAAAGGGGCGTTCGCCTGCTCCGATCCGCTGCTCACGCAGATTTGGTACACCGGCGCCTACACCGCGCATCTGTGCATGCAGGAGGACATCTGGGATGCACCCAAGCGGGACCGGGGCCTCTGGATCGGGGACATGCACGTCACCGGAGAGACGATCGACATCGTCTTTGCAGACCGTTTTCTCATGGAGAGAAGCATCGCGGGAGGCCGCGTCATAGCCCAGCATGGGCGGCCGGACACGCAGATGGCTGCGGCGGACGTCAACGATATTCCCGGCTATACGGCTTCCTGGTTCGGCCTCCTCGCCGACTTCTATCGGCACGACGGCGACCTCTCTTTTCTGCGCAGCCAGCACAATCACATCGTCTCTCTGCTTACCTACCAGCAGACCGAGTTCGACGCGCGGCACCTCTTCTCGAATCCGTATCACGCCTGGGATTTCTGCGACTGGGCTCCGGGCTATGTCAAGGACACGCCGCAGACGCTCGCCGCCACCGATCTCTTCGCCATCTATGGCGTCCGGCAGGCCGTTTTTCTGCTCACCGTTCTGGGCGATACTGCCAATGCCGCAAAGTACAGCGCCTGGGCCGATACGCTCACTCAGGCGGCGCGCAGCCTGCTGCTCGATCCGAAAACGCAGACCTATGGCAGCCGCGTTCAGGAGAATGCGATGGCGGTCTATGCCGATGTCGCGACCCCGGAACAGCAGGCTCGGATCTATGAAACGGTGCTCAGAGCAGATGCGCCCGCGTGGACCGTGCCCCGCAGCTCCGATCTGGCGGGCTCCGAGGTGATGTCGCCGTACTATGGAAACTACGTCCTGAGCGCCTACGGGAAACTCGGACAGGTGCAGGCCGGGATCGACCTGCTGCGCCGTTACTGGGGCGGGATGCTGGCCCGAGGCGCGACGACCTGGTGGGAGGTTTTCGATCCCTCCTTCGCACCGGATATGAACTGGGCGCTGGACAGGATGCCCTATGTCAGTCTCTGTCACGGCTGGTCGAGCGGCCCAACCTCGTACCTCACGGAAGTCGTCCTTGGGGTGAAGCCGACAGCCGGTGGGTTCCAAAGCGTCACGATCCAGCCCGAACTCGGCGACCTGACATGGGCGGAGGGCACGGTCCCCACTCCTCGGGGCAGCATCCGGGTGCATGTCCGGAAGGATACAGACGGGAGCGTCGTCTGTACCCTCACCCTGCCTGCCGGGATTCATGCCCTGGTGAAACTGCCGGGCCGCACCGTCTCTCTCGATCGTGCCGGGAGATACAAGCTGCCTGCAGGGAGTGGCCTTCGACAATAGAGAACTGACAGTGTCACGCGGAGGAAGCACCAAGCCGGCACCAGACGACAGCAGGAGGAACCGTGACCGGTATTGAACCCACGATGAATGAGGAAAGCAGTGGAAAGCCTCTCCTGAAAGGCCGGGGCGTTGCTCTCCGGGCTCCTCGGGAGACGGACAAACAGGAGCGTCTGGCCTATGGCCGCGATGCCGAGTTTCGCCGGATGGTCGGCGGCGACCCGCGCACACTGCCGCCGCTCACGGCTGCTGGCGTCGAAGCGTGGTATCGTCAGGCGGTTCAGGAGCAGTATCACTGGATCCTCGAAGCGGAAGGGCGCTGTATCGGGACGGCACGGCTTCATGAGGTCGATGCGGAGAATCGGCGGGCGAAATATGCGGTGGGGATTTTCGGGCCGGAGTTTCGGGGGCGCGGACTGGGGACGGAAGCCACCCGTCTGGTCCTTACGTATGCGTTCGAGGTGCTGTCGCTCCACCGGGTGGAGCTGCGCGTGCTGGCGTTCAACCAGCGTGCCATCGCCTGCTATGAGAAGTGCGGGTTTGTGCGGGAGGGCATCGAGCGTGAAGGGGCCTGGATCGGCGGACAGTGGCAGAGCGACGTCATTATGAGTATCCTGGAACACGAGTACAAAGGAAGGTCAAAATTATGAAGTACACTCTCTGTCTGGGCATCGCCCTGTTTTTGGCAATGGCCCTGTCCGGCTGCGGCAGCGGGAGCAGCTCAAATGCGCCCACGGCTCAATCCTCGTCCACCACCCTGGTGGATCGGCTTACGCTCACGCTCAAAGTGGATACGACCCAGGTGCCGGTCGGCGGCGCGGTCAGCGCTCAGATCGTTCTCAGCAACGGCACCTCGGCGGCGATCACGAGCAGCTATTACGGATACGCCGGCAATATCTTTGCATTTCCTGTCGGCGGCATTCTGGTTCGGGACTCGGCGGGCGCTTTCATCGGAACAGATGGAGCAGCGCTGCTGCTGCCTCCCCTGCCTGCGCCGACCCCTGTACCGGTCACGCTGCAGCCGGGCGCGACGCTGCAGTTCGCCGTAAAGTACACCTTCGTGCGGGCAGACACCTACACGATTTCTGCGGAGGTTACCCCGACGCCTGGCATGCCTGAGCAGGCAGGATCTTTCACGGTCACCGCGCGCTAAAAATTTACCTTGTTTTCGAATACCGACGGTCCGCAAAGGCAGGCAGACTGCCCTGTGTGCCCCTGTCAGGAGAGCGGGCACGGGTATACTATGCTAAACATGCTAAACGGGGCAGTGCCAAGGGAGCCTCCTGTTTTCGGTTAGTGAGCGGAAGGCATCTGTCTAAGTCATAGGCAGGATGCGTTGGGAAAGGTTGTTGAATCATGCGTTCCGAGGAGGCAGTTCCCCTCTATCACCGTTATCTGTCTGTGGAGGGGCATCTCTCCTCCAAGACGAAGCGACTGGTGCGCGAAGGGCTTCCCGAGTCCCTGCCGCTGAACAGCCGCGTCTGTTTTCTCGCCTATGCGTATGCGGATCTGCCGCTGCCGAAAGAGTTCGACAGCGTGTTTCGCTATCATCGGGACGAGACGGCTGTCAGGCACCGGGACGAACTCGAAATCCTTTTTCGGCCCAAACACCTCGCCACCGCGCTGTCCGCTCGCGTCCGCATCATCGCCGTGACGCAGCAGTCCGGAGAGCCCTGTTCGGAGATGCTGGACGGCGAAAAGACCATCGCGGTCCTGGAGTTTCCGGACGGCGTCCCTGCCATGATCGACGCGCTGCCGACGGTCAACGAGTGGGGCGAGTCCCGCGAGGCCGTCGCGCTGTGCAGCCAGGAGACGCTCCAGGAGATCGAGCGGCGTTCTAAAACGGCTTGATTGGAATGGCGGGGAGTAACAGAGGGAGCCAGCCCGGATCGCCACGACAGTTGCAGCAGGGGCAGGGAGGGAGTATCCTGCGGC